>JARLHD010000074.1 GCA_031292435.1 Ignavibacteriaceae bacterium | reverse complement strand
CATTTCCTGGGCAACAAGGAAATATTCTGAAGATGTGAGAGGATCGATCCTATAGAGGTCTGACTCGGCTGAAATCTCAGACATTCTTTTTCTTAAAGAGGCAATTTTATCCCACAGATCCCCATATATTTGTTTCAGTTTAGGATTTTGATTTACAGCAGAGCGGAATTTATTCTCGAAATCCTGTTTCTTTTGCATGAGAACCGGATCCTGAAGTCCCTTTAAATAGCCTTGCAAAGCTTTAAGCGAATTAGAATTCTTGAGGAGTTCATTTGTGTACTCATCTTTTTTCTCGGGTTTAGTTTCAATAAGATGAGTAAAAACTTCAACCAGATTTCCGAAATATTGAATAAGCTGGGGGTATTGATAATCCCTTGCATATTCAAGCTGGGAAATGGTATTAAGGCGATTTGAGCTTCCCGGATTTCCGACAGCAAATACAGGTTCATTTTCCGAAGCTCCCTCATTATTCCATTTCAGATAATTAAGTGTTTTGAGAGGTTTATCATCTTCATAAACCCGAAAGAATGTACAATCAAGATTATACCGGGGATAAGTAAAGTTATCATAGTCCCCGCCGAAAAAACCAAGCTGCGATTCAGGGATAAAGACAAGGCGGACATCATTATATCTTTTATATCCATACAGGGAAAACCTTCCTCCATTATATAAAGAAGTTATGTCAATTTTCAATCCTGTGTTTTTTTCTTCCCTTTCTTTTATTTCATCTTTGATTTTTTGTTCCCTGAAAATTTTATCATCAGCAGAAGTACCCCTATCGATCTCCTTCTGAATTTCATCCGTAACATCCTTTATCAGTACAAGCTGATCGACAAATAAGCCATCGACCTTTCTTTCATCAGTGAGAGTGGGTGCATAGAAGCCATTATCATTTATATTTTCATATTTAAGGGCAACATCAGTAGCACTTTCCCTGCCGCAATGATCATTTGTCATGATTAAACCATCAGCAGAAATAAATGAGGCAGAGCAATAGGTAGAGAACCGAAGGGCTGAGAGACGAACATGGTCAAGCCATTCTTTAGAGGGAGCAAAATTATATTCTTCTTTGAAGTATTGAACCGGGGGGTATTCGAAAGTCCACATTTTCCCTGTATCAAACTTCCCTGCTTTTATTGTATCAAGATTTATCCAACCAGGGACATTGGAATGTTTATCCTGAATTTGTAATGAAGAAGAACAACCGGTCAGGTATAAAAGAGCAGCAAATAATAAAAGACAATGTTTAACTTTTGTCATTCACTTCCTTATAATATGATATATGAGGTGAAGTTAAAGTTATTCAATCTTACCATTTTTAATTTCATTAGCAATACGTTCAGATTTATAAATATGTGAGATTGCTTCAAGTATTGCCTGGGAACAAACAGAAATCATCCTATTATCTTCAGTATCATAAATAAAATAACCTGAGTTACTTTCAATATTACCGTCAAAAGCTAAGCCGACGAGTTCCTTCTTTTCATTAATAACCGGGCTACCTGAACTTCCACCAACAATATCGTGAGTGCTTATCATAGTAAAAGGAGTAGACAGATTAAAATCTTTTGAAGGGTTTGACCATTTTTCAGGCAAAGCCCAGGGTGATTTTTTATTGAATGAATAGTATCTGTCGTACATTCCATAAAAAGTTGTATGGGTCGGCGCAATTGTGCCATTATAGGAATAAGATTTAAGGACGCCATCGCCTAAGCGCAGAGTACCACTGCCATCAGGAGGGATTGAAGTTCCATATACTGCAAATAAAGCCTGCCCCAGCATATCAGTATAAACTGATTCAGTTTCATTAATTTCCTTTTCAAGTTTTGTAACCTGATCAAAACGATCATTCGTCTTAAGGATATAGTTTATGATAGGATCATTTGAGCTGAGGATAGCGTCACTACCTTTCTTAATAAGTGATTCAACCTGTTCCCTTGTCTTAATTTCCGATTTACCGATTAAATATTCAGCCGCCTGATTTCCTGATTTACCATCGAAGAGAGTATTGAGGAACTCGTTATTGTCTCCCATATATTTCTTTAACAATATTTGAGTTATACGAAGTTTCCTTGTTTCAACCGGAATATCAAATTTATCCGGATATATTGAATCGATTGCAGTTGCAGAGAAATTTACTTTGAATTTAGCTTTCCTTTGGTCTACAGGCAGTTTCATTTGCTGAGCGAACTCAACCAAATCGGAAGCTATCTTAAAATACTTTGAGACCCAAGGATCGGTACGACCATAGGCGATTCTTTCATTGATTATTTTCCTCATTTCCATACGTGTAGATTCAATATTATCCCACATGGTACCATACATTGAATTTAATTGAGGTTCAGCCTTAACGTTTGACTTGAATGAATTTTCAAAATCCTTTTTTCTTGCCATATAGTATTGATTTCGGAGTCCTCTTAATAATCCGATATATCTTTTAGCTCCATTAGAAGCGCTGAAGAAGCGGGTAAAGTGGTCATCAAAGTCACCTATCTTTTCATTTATAAGTTCCTGATAAATATCAGTGACTTCTTTATAAACGATTGAGCTATAGTCATAGGTAATATCCCTCATAAACTCAAGTTGGGAGACAGTTTTTAATTTACTAGTCTGGCCAGGATTCCCGATTACGAATATCGGTTCATCTTCTTTGGCACCGTCGGTACTCCATTTAAAATAGTTTTTAGTTTTTAGAGGTTTGCCATCAACATCATAAGCACGCCAAAGAGTAAAATCGAGGGAATAGCGAGGGTAAGTGTAATTATCGGGATCACCGCCAAAGAGACCCAGTTCATATTCTGGAACGAGGACAAGGCGAATATCCTTATATCTTTTATATGTATAGAGAGAATATTTACCTCCATTATACAAAGTAACCACACGAAGGACGAGGGACTTATCGCCTTTGTTATCCGTGAGTTCTTTTATTTTCTGAGTTTTATTCTTAGTTTTTTCATCAGCGGACTTACCCGAATTTATTGCATCAATAACATCTTTTGTAACATCATTGATGGAAATCAGCTGATCGACAAAAAGTTTTGAACTTATTCTTTCATCCTTAAGAGTTGCAGCAGAGAAGCCAGTTTTAAGGAGATCTTCGCCAGATTTCTGCACATTATCAAGCTGACCATAGGAGCAATGATAATTAGTTAAAATAAGACCATCCTCTGAAATAAAAGAAGCCGAACAACCGAATCCAAACCTTAAAGCGGAAAGTCTAACACTTTCGAGCCAATCTGAAGAAGGATTAAAATTATAAGTTTTATCAAAATAGTCATTCGGGGGGAAATCAAAAGTCCACATTTTCCCAGTGTCAAAGCGTTGAGCTTTAACGGTGTCAAGGTTAATACCATTATATAGATGCTGGGAAAAAGAAAAGTTAACTAAAAGGAGAGAGAGGAGCAGGATTAATTTTAATTGTTTCATAAAGGAAGATTTAGGATTAATTATAAAGAATAGATGTCCAATCAGGATACCCTTAGCTTAGATAAGAATGAATATATACAGGGATATATTCATATAAAAATGAAACGAGCTATTAATTAAAAACTATCAGATATAAGAATCGGATTGATAAAGTGGTTCAATTTCCCATTCATCTTCGACAGAGCCGACGCAATGTGAACATTTAGGGACATTGAATACTACTTTTTCTTCATTGGGAGCCGCACGAACAAAATTTAGTATAGTTTTGCAACTTGAACATTGCACAACATGAGAGGTAGTAGTTTTTGTACTACAGCTTGGGCATATGAAGCCAAGTTCACCTGGAGTTTCTTCCGGATTAACCAAGAAAATCGAATTACATCTGGAGTTATTACATTTGGCGAAATGCCATTTAATTGTATCAATATTTTCGATATTGCAATCCTTTACATTATTTATCATTATAAACATAAACAGTTAAAATTAAAAAATCTATTGAAAAATGAGTACTCTTTAAAAATATTCCTCACATTTTTGATTAAATTTAGCATATATTTTTGAGGAAACAATTATACTAATGTTGAGAGATAAATAAAACTCAGTAATAAATCCACGATTTATATTAACTTGATAATAGAAGGAGAGTTCATGGAAAGACTGACAGCATTTAAAGCATATGACTTAAGAGGAAAAGTTCCATCTGAATTAAATCCAGAAATGGCTTATAAAATTGGGAAAGCATTTGTAAAATTATTAAAGGCAGAGACGATAGTAGTTGGACATGATGTCAGGAAATCATCCGAAGCAATATCGGATTCGTTAATTAAAGGTTTGACAGATGCAGGGGCTGATGTTACAGATATCGGGTTATGCGGGACTGAAATGATATATTATGCAACACCTGCACTTGAAACTGACGGCGGAATAATGATTACCGCAAGCCACAATCCTCCAGAGTACAACGGGATGAAATTTGTTAAGAAACATTCAGTACCGGTGGGTTATGATACCGGGTTAAATGAAATTGAAAGAATGATATTAAGTGATGATACAGGCGAAAACAGCGAGTACCCAGGGCTTGTAAAAAAGAAAGACATAATGGCGGCATTCATTACAAACCTGAAGAAATTTTATAAGGCGGATAAGATAAAACCATTAAAGATAGTAGTCAATGCAGGAAACGGATGCGCGGGACTTGCGGTTGATGCGATTGAGAACGACCTGCCTATTAAGATGATAAAAATATTTAATGATCCAGACCCAGATTTTCCGAACGGAGTTCCAAATCCAATACTTATTGAAAACCGCAAAGTAACTATAGACGCTGTACTGAAAAACAAGGCAGATGCCGGAATTGCATGGGACGGTGATTATGACCGATGTTTCTTTTTTGATGAGAAGGGAAATTTTATTGAAGGATATTATATAGTTGCGCTTCTTGCCAAATCAATATTAAAAGTTCATAAGGGAGAAAATATTGTTCATGACCCCCGGCTT
Source organism: Ignavibacteriaceae bacterium (assembly GCA_031292435.1). Taxonomy (GTDB): domain Bacteria; phylum Bacteroidota; class Ignavibacteria; order Ignavibacteriales; family Ignavibacteriaceae; genus Fen-1301. The sequence goes on along the minus strand of JARLHD010000074.1, from coordinate 15,068 downwards.
ATCTGGAATACGCTTGATGTAGTAAAAAAATACGGCGGGAGGGCTGTTGAATCAATAAGCGGGCATGCATATATGAAGCAGAAAATGAGGGAGGTGAATGCAATATATGGGGGTGAAATGTCAGCGCATCATTATTTCAGGGAAAATGCTTATTCAGACAGCGGGATGATACCATTTCTTTTGATATTAGAGTTAATAAGTGCAGAGAACAAACCATTTTCAACACTAGTTGAAGAGATGATCAAGGAATATCCATGTTCAGGAGAAATTAATTCCACAATAAAAGACCCAGCAGGCAAGCTGAAAGAGATAGAGAAGAAATATTCCGATGGAATAATTGAACATGTAGATGGATTAAGTGTTGCATATCCCAAATGGAGATTTAACCTAAGAATGTCGAACACTGAACCGATCATTCGTTTAAATGTTGAGAGCCGCGAGGATATAAAGTTAATGAATGAAAAGACAGAAGAACTGCTTAAAGCGATAAGGGGATAATGTAATTTTTATAAAAAGAGAAGATGTAAGAAGGAAAGTTTAATAAGTCCAATTATATGATTGGAAAGGAATTAGATTTTTCAGTATGCTTTAACTGATGCGCCGCCGTCAACAAGAATGTTCTGACCTGTTATATAAGATGATTTATCCATTGCAAGGAAAGCAGCGAGGGAAGCAATTTCTTCAGGGGCACCGACACGGGATAAGGGCGTTCTGGAAATAATCCCGGAATATTTTTCTTTAATAGCGAGAAGATTTTCAGTTAAGGGAGTCCTAATAAACCAAGGAGCGATAGAGTTAACACGAATTCCATATTCAGCCCATTCGACAGCGAGTTGGCGGGTCATTTGAATTTCCGCTGATTTGGACATGCCGTATGGAACCCCTGTGCCGACATCAAAAAGACCCGCATAGGAAGTAATATTTATTATCGCCGGAGAATTTCCTTTTTTCAGGAGTGGGAAAAGGGATTTAGTAATATCGAGAGTACTGAACATATTAGTTTCAAACAATTTCCGATATTCATCTTCAGAGTAATCGAGAAATTTTTTGCGGATATTAGTTCCGACATTATTAACTAGGATATCGAGAGAATCCCAGGTATGTGATACTTCCTTAATTAATTTTTCCCTTCCCTCTTTTGAGCTCAGATCGGCAGCGATACCAAAAACTTTATGACCTGATTTTTTCCAATCAGATAGAAGAGAAGCAACATTCTTTCCATTTCTTGAGACAATAAAAACCTCGGCACCGAGGGAGAGGAACTCTTCGGCAATTGCGAGTCCAATCCCTTTAGTACTGCCAGTAACGAGGGCTTTTTTATTTTTGAGGGTCCATTTTTTCAATTTTTAGCCGCAATATCTCCTTTACCTTCGATTTTGAAGGATACTTCTAATTTTTCCCAGATAAGGTTTAGGAGGGCAGAATTTGGGGCGGCAGGAGGGGTCATATCTGTAAAACTATAGAGAAGCCATTCGTGATTGGAATTAGATACAGGTTTCACTTTAATTCTGAGAGCATCCTCGGCTTCATTATAAGTAAAAGCGCCCCATTGGTCAGCAACCTTATTGAATATCAAGGTCCATTCATTTTCACCGGGGATAGCGAAAAAGCTATAGGCACCAGCGGGAAGTTTTTTCCCTTCGATCATCACATCGGTAGAGAAGGTAATTTTAGTAGCTTCATCAGCGCCGGCACGCCAGACTTTATTATAAGGAACAAGTTCTCCCCAAATTTTCCTGTTTTTGACGCCAGGACGGCTGTAGGAAACGTTGACATCGGTAATACCGATAGTCTGGAAGACACCAGCTTTGGGACTAACCCGAACTTTTTTTACATCAGATTTTTTATCCTGTTTTTTATCCTGTTTTTTATTTTGCTGAGCAAAGGTGTTAATTGAAAACATCAATGCCATAATAATAAAAAGATTTAATATGTTTTTCATTTAATACTCCGATTTATTGCATATAAAATACTAAAAGAATATAATATGAAAAAACCATATAAATAAAATTGAATTATATGTGAGAAGAGGCGCTTTAATAAGCTGACAATATTTTATTTAAGGAGGATCATTTTTTTAACCTGAGAGAATGAACCCGTTTCCAGCTTATAGAAATAGATTCCGCTGGAAAGACGGCTGCCATTAAACTGAACCGAATATGACCCTGCGAGTTTATTTTCATTGATAAGGGAAGCAACTTCTTTACCCAGAATATTATAAATAGTAATTTTTACGTGTGAATCTTCAGCAATTGAATATGTAATTGTTGTAGCGGGATTAAATGGATTCGGGTAGTTCTGGAACAGTTTATATTCTTTAACTATAGAGGCAAATGTTTCATGCAAAGGTCTCCGATAAATTCCATTGGGTGTTCCGACATAAATGTCAGAATTATTAACGAAGATAGATGAAATTTCGGGATTGGCTGGCAAGCCATCAGATACGGAATTCCAGTCTTTCCCTTTATTTGTAGAAATAAAGATGTGTTGATATGTTCCAATATAAATATTATCTCCAACAATATTAATTGAATTAACTTCTCCGTAATCATAATCGAAGTAATATATGTCAGTCCATGTTGATCCATCATCGGTAGAAAGAAAAATTCCTGAATCATAATGCCCAGCTACTATATTTGTTCCACTAATTTGAAGAAATGGAGTAAAAGAACCGGGATAGCTGTTAACCTTTGCCCAATCAGAACCACTATTAGTTGAAACATATATTCCGTCATCAGATCCGGCATATATTTTAGTACCGCTGACAGCAAGCGCTCCGACAGAATAGACTTTAAAGCCATTATTGACATTAGTCCAATTAGCCCCATTATCTGTAGACAAAAAGACACCAAAATTATTGTCACCAGCGAAAATATATTTTCCGTTTATGACAATAGAATGTACCCATGAAGAGGACACCCATGAAGGAGGCCAGCCATTATTGACTGCAGTCCAGTTGGCACCCTGATTTGTTGATAGGAAAACACCACCACCATAAGTGCCGGCAAAAAGATTTGAACCACTGACAGCAAGAGTATAAACCTGCAGATTTGTTAAACCATTATTTACAGAATTCCAGCTTAAACCTTTATTTGTAGAAATATAGACGCCGGAAAAAGCAGTACCAGCAAAAATGTTATTCCCATTCATTACAAAAGAGGTTATTGCACCGATTGTCATTCCATTAGAAGAAGGGATCAAATTCTTTTTAATAGTATCAGACACATAAACACCACAACCTCCTGTACCGGCAAATATTTTAGACCCGATTATTTTAAGAGAGAAAGTCTGAGTGCTAAACTGTTCATTAACGGAAGTCCATGTTGTACCCTGATTGGTAGTCAAAAAGACACCGGCATTAGTTCCAGCAAAAATAATTGTTCCATTTGTTTCCAAGGAATAGACAACAGACGAAAAGGGTAAGCCATATACAGTTGGATTCCAATAGGCACCATTATTTGAAGAAACTAATATACCCTTGCCATCGGTTCCAGCAAAGATATTTGCCCCGATGACAGCAAATGACCGAACCATACTGATATTTGAAATGCCGTTATTAACCGCAGTCCAATTTTCACCGTTGTTTGAAGATATATAGATTCCAGAAGTTTCAGTTCCAGCAAAAATATTTGTACCACTTATAATAAGAGAACGGACAGCAGTGTATAAAGGGAAACCATTATTCATTGATATCCATTTTGAACCATTATTGGTTGATAAAAAGACCCCATTGGAAGAACCGGCGAAAATATTGGCTCCGTTTAAAGCAAAAGAATAAATTTTAGTGTTATATGGGAAATCAATATTAAGTGAAATCCAATCTATGCCACCATTGGTTGATAAAAAGACTCCGATATCGCTCCCGATAAAAATATTATCGTTATTTATGAGGAATGAATTGACGGAAACCGTTACTCCACTGTTTATGGATGTCCAAGTTGAACCATTATTTTGTGAGAGATAAATTGCACCAAGGGATGTTCCGGCGAATATTTTAGATCCACGTAAAGCTAAACAATTTATAGTGCCCCCATAAGGACCATTAGTTTTAATCCACTGGGCATTGGAAATTGAGATTGAAAAAATTATCAACAGAAGGAATAAAAAAAGGGGGTGATTTTTCATTAAAGACTCCCGATTAGATTAGTAGCAGTGACAAATTTGTCAATGTTGGGAACCTGAAAAACGTAGTGGAAAGTAATCATTAGGATCATTGAGAGAACCTTTTTATTGTTCAACTAAAATCCCGAACCATGGCTAAGATTTCATTATAAAAATATAGATTAATATATAGAATATCAATAATCAAATTGGGGTTGAGTGAAGATTGAAATTATAATGAGGTAAGAATTTATGAGATTTTGACATTGAATAGATAGGGTTTAAAGAACATAATTGAATAGCTCAGGGTAGGATAATATATTTGACGAGTCAAAATGGTACTGAATTATTGACCTAAAATAGTTGGTTTTAGGCGTGGCAAAAAATCGACTTTTGGGAGCTAAATAGTAGAGGGAACTTTTTTATTCCAAGGTGTGCAGAGGTAATTTTTACATTAGTGGGGGCTGGGATCTAGAGAGAGGGGAAAGGAATGGAGAAGAAGGAGGTCAGGTCGAGGGGAGGTGTTGGGGTTGCATTTGAAGTTCATCAAAGAAAAGGAGAGGGATCGGGATGAAGAGGGGAGGGGGGTGAAGTGGTTAAATGACCTACCTAAATGAAATTTACAGTCAATCAAAGTTGCTCCCAGGTTGCTCTCATCTTGCTTTCAAGTTGCTCTTTTGGAGGGAAGCGGGTATAATAACGCTAGAATTTGTTGGGGAAGGCTTATTGCCGGGGAGGGAGGGTTGGTAAAATTTCTTTAAGGGCGGAGATTACCTTATCGATATCTTCTTCGGTGTTATAGAAATGGTGGGCGAAGCGGATACCACTACCGCGGAGGGAGGAAATTATATTTCTGTGAAGAAGTTCGTGGAAAATCTTATCTGCGGAAGGGTGTTCGAAGCTGACTATGCCGGCAAGATACTTTCTATCGACATCTGCGAGATAGGGGGTGATACCGATTTCTTTTAAGCGAGCAATAAAATAGACACTGTTGTTTACAATTCTTTCTTCAATTTCATCAAGGCCGAATTCTTTAAATAATTGAAGGGAGGCGTCCATGACGTGGATACCGGGGTAATTCATTGTGCCATGCTGGAAGACATCGGCAGTATGTTTCAGGTCGAGTTTGAAATCGAGGAGATTCCAGCCATCCTCGACTGAGAGCCAGCCGGGTTGGGCGGGCTGCATCTTTTCCTGTAAATTTTTTGACAGGTAGATAAAAGCGAGCCCCTGCAAACCGAGGAGCCATTTCTGTGTACCGCATGAAATGAAATCGATGTTACTTTTCTGAACGTTAAGACGGACGGCGCCGAGCCCCTGGATAGCATCGACTGAAAAGATGATATTATTTTCTTTGCATACTTTTCCGAGGAGATCGAGATCTACACGGTAGCCGGTAAGGAACTGAACCTGGCTGACAGAAATTAATTTTGTTTCGGGGGTAATTGCGCTGATGATATCTTCGGCGGATACGATACCACTGTGGGATTTGACGAAATCAATTTTGACACCAAGGTTTTCCAAATTCATGAAAGGATAAACGTTTGAGGGGAATTCGATATCGTTGAGGATAACACGATCGTTAGATTTCCAGACAACAGACTGGGCAAGCAAGTTCAATCCGTTATTAGTATTATCGGTGAAGGCGATACGATCGGGAGTTGAGTTGATCATTTCCGCCAGACCATTTTTTACATTTTCTATTGCTTTGATGACGGCGGTATAGTCATCGATTTTTGTTTCGCTCCTGACATGGATATAATTTTTAAGGCGGTCGGTTACATAAGTTGACAAGGGGGCGGTTGATGCATGACCGAAATAGACCTTACCAGTTTTAAGATAAGGGAAGAGGCTACGGGCTTTTTGAATATCCATAAAACAAACTTAGGGATTTTTGTTGTAAAATTGTGTGGGGGGAAGTGCGGGATTGGCGTAGTTATTTTCGTTTGGGCTGGAGGATTTTAGCAATGAGGCCGGTCCAGCCGGTTTGATGGGAGGCGCCGCATCCCCTACCACTATCGCCATGGAAATATTCGTGGAATAAAAGATAATCTTTAAAGTTGGGGTCGGTTTGAATTTTCTGATTATATGCGAAAACGGGGCGGAGACCTTTTTCATCTTTAAGGAAGATTTTGGAGAGGCGCCGGGAAAGTTCTTCAGCGACTTCTTTTATAGTAAGGAATTTACCGGAATTAGTGGGACATTCGATTTTAAAGTCATCGCCATAGTAGTGATGGAAACGGTAGAGAGATTCTATAAGGAGAAAATTTACCTGGAACCAAATTGGTCCACGCCAATTGGAGTTACCACCAAACAAATTACTGTCAGATTCGGCGGGAGTGTATTTAACTTCGAGATAAGTTCCATTAAAATTAAATTCATAAGGATGCTGTTCATGATATTTTGAAAGAGCGCGGACGCCGAAATCAGAGAGAAATTCAGATTCATCGAGCATACGTTTAAGGAGAGCTTTCATCCTATGACCGCGAAGGAGTGAGAGAAGATGCCGTTCGCCGACTCCTTTTTCGAACCAGCGCGAAACGAGCATGGCCATTTCAGGTTTATTATCAAGGAACCAATTTAGCCGCCGTTCGAAATCGGGTACCAGTTTTAACAAATCAGGTTCAAGAACTTCAACTGCGAAAAGGGGGATGAGACCTACGGCTGAACGGATTTTAAGACTATAAATTTTATCCTTAAGATGGAGGGCATCGTAATAAAAGCCATCCTCTTCATCCCAAAGGCCGAAACCTTTGCCGCCCATATCGGTCATTGACCGGGCGATGTAAAGGAAATGCTCAAAAAATTTAGTTGCCAGTTCCTGGTAGACCAGATTAGTTTTTGAAAGCTCGAGAGAGATGCGAAGCATGTTGAGGGAGAACATAGCCATCCAGCTGGTGCCGTCGGACTGGTCGAGATAGCCACCTTCGGGGATTTGGGTATTGCGATCAAAGACGCCGATGTTATCGAGACCGAGGAAGCCGCCCTGGAATATGTTGTGCCCGTCGTGATCTTTTTTATTGACCCACCATGTAAAGTTAATAAGGAGTTTATGAAAAACCCGTTCAAGGAAAGAGGTGTCGGGTTTGCCCTGGAGTTTATGATCAATTTTATAAACGCGCCACGCAGCCCATGCATGTACGGGGGGATTGACTTCGGAAAAATCCCATTCGTATGAGGGCAATTGTCCATTCGGGTGCATATACCATTCGTTGGTAAGAAGGACGAGCTGACCTTTTGCGAATTCAGGATCGATAATGGCGAGGGGGATACAGTGAAAGGCGAGATCCCAGGTTGCGTACCAGGGGAATTCCCATTTATCGGGCATAGAAATTATATCTTTATTATTGAGATGGAGCCAATCCTTGTTGCGCCCTTCGAGGCGCTGAGGAGGGGGTTTGGGCTGCCCTTCATCGCCGTTAAGCCATTTTTCAATATTATAATGGTAATATTGTTTAGACCACAACATTCCAGCGAAAGCCTGCCGCTGGACATTTTTGGCATCATCAGTTTTTATTTCTTTCTGGATTTCCTGATAAAAAATATCTGCTTCATTTTTTCTTTCAGTGAATATCTTATCGAAATCGGCGAAAGGATTTTTTATAAGAACGTTGGATAACCTTAGGCGAATTGATTTGGGTGAACTGCCTTCTATTTCGAGATCATAATTACATGCGGCTTTAGTTCCTGTATTTGATGGATTTACGGCAGATTTAATATTGCGGGTGAGATAATCGTTGATACCATCCTTAACAAACAGAGAAGCGTTTTCACTTTTATAAAGGCGTTTATTATTTGTTTCATTTTCACAGAAGAGAAGTTGGGGATTTTCGTCGTAATATAAAAAATACTTTCCAAGTTTTACATGTTTAAGATTGATTGAATGTTCGGAGGATTTGGATAACAGAGGTTTGGGAATATCTTTTCCCGATTCCCATGTATTTCGAAACCAGATTTGGGGGAGGATGTTTAAGGAGGCTTTTTCTTTACCGCGATTATGCGCAGTTATTTTAATAAGAATATCCTCAACTGAGAATTTTGCATATTCGATAAAGATGTCGAAATATTTATCCTCATTAAAAATTCCTGTATCGATCAATTCATATTCTGGATCGGCTTTTGTTCTTTTTTGATTTTCATCGAGGAGTTGGGAATAAGGAAATGCGGACTGCGGATATTTATAAAGCATTTTCATATATGAATGAGTGGGGGTGTTATCGAGGTAATAATAATATTCCTTAACATCCTCGCCGTGATTTCCCTGCTCGTTTGTTAAACCAAAGAACCTTTCTTTGATGATGGGATCTTTTTTATTCCAAAGAGCGAGTGATAAACAAATTAATTGGGTGTTATCGGAAATGCCGCCAATCCCCTCTTCGCCCCACCGGTAGGCTTTGCTGCGTGCAACGTCATGAGAAATATAATTCCATGCATCGCCATTCGGACTATAATCTTCGCGGACAGTTCCCCACTGACGTTCAGTTAAATATGGACCCCATTTATTCCATATGGCGCCATCATTTATAACCGACTGCAGACGTTCTTTTTCTTTATCCACAAAAATTCATAAATATGATTTATTTAACACAAAAATAACTGATGCTTTTTGTCAGAGTACCGACATAAAACACACCTCAGACTTAAAATGGTAAATAGATTTCATATTGAATAAAAAAATGGTGACTTAAATGGAATTAGGAATAGTAGGATTAGGCAGAATGGGGGGAAACATGTTAAAAAAACTTGTTGAAACAGGACATACAGTGGTTGGATTTGATTTAAACGCACAGAATATAAAAGATTGTGTGACGGTTGGAGGTAAAGGGGCAGATTCAATTGAAGATCTTATAGATAAATTAAAGAGACCAAGAAATATATGGGTAATGCTGCCACATGGGACACCAACGACTGAAACGATTGAAACTATTGCTGACCTTGCGGCGAAGGATGATTTGATAATAGACGGTGGAAATTCCCATTATCTGGATACGATAAAGCTGGGAGATAAGTGTCTTGCAAGCGGCGTAAGATTTGCTGACTGCGGAGTTAGCGGTGGAATATGGGGTTTAGAAGTCGGGTACAATCTTATGGTAGGAGGAACTGAGGAAGATTTTAAAAGGATGGAGCCCATTTACAAGTCATTAGCCCCGGCAAACGGATACAAATATCTTGGAAAGCATGGCGCAGGACATTTTGTAAAGATGATACACAATGCTTTGGAATATGTAATGCTACAGGGGATCGGAGAAGCTTTTGAATGTTTAGAAAGGTCGGAATTCAAACTGGATCTGAAGGATATTGCATCTTTATGGAACCACGGATCTGTGGTAAGGTGCTGGCTACTGGACTTACTGGTAGATTCATTTACAAAGGACAAAGATGTATTGAAAAAGACTGCACCGTTTATAGATGACTCTGGAACGGGAAGATGGACGACGGAATTTGCTGTACAGAACAGTATTCCAGTGCCAGCGATGACAACATCTTTGTATGAAAGATTTGCATCGAGGATAGACGAGAGGATATCGGCTAAGATTATAGCAGTTTTAAGAAATGAATTCGGCGGACATCCATTAAAGAAGGAATAGAGATAGTAAGATTTATATTCCAATAACAATTAATGAAACAAAAATGATTAATCAACCAAGTCTTGAGATTGAAGAAAAAGGATTTAATAAAGGGGAACTACCCGGACCTTGTTTGAAAGTAATATTTGGAGCATCCGGCGACCTTGCGCACAGAGAACTTATTCCAGCATTATATTCTTTGCGGACACATAAACTTGTTACGGAGCCCTGGGCGATAATCGGATTTGATGTGAAGGAATTTGACGATACATCATTCAGAAAGGAAATGGAGGAGGCTGTAAAAACATTTGCAGAATATGATCAAAAAAGCTGGAACGAATTTGCGATACATCTTTATTATGTACAGGGAGATTTTTCAAAGGCAGAATCATTTTTAAACTTATCGAACAAGATTAATGAACTAAGAGAAAGGGAGAAGATCCCCGATAATATATTATGCCACTTAGCCACGCCCCAAAGGTTTTATGGAACTATTATTAATGGGATGAGGACAACAATCCTTGCTGAAGGAAAGGAAACCGGCTGGAGGAGGATAATAGTTGAGAAACCATTCGGCGACAGTAAAGAATCGGCGATTGAATTAGACAAAGAGATACATAATGTATTGAGGGAAGACCAGGTTTACAGGGTTGATCATTTTCTTGGAAAGGAAACAGTGCAGAACATGTTAGTATTCAGGTTTGCAAATCCGGGGTTTGAGCCAGTCTGGAACAGGAATTTTATTGACAGCGTACAGATAACGGCTGCAGAGGATATTGGTATAGGAACACGGGGTGCTTTTTATGAAAAGACCGGAGTTATTAAGGATATGGTGCAGAACCATTTATTACAATTATTATGCATGACGGCAATTGAACCTCCAGTAAGATATGATGCTGATTCATTGAGAAGCGAGACAGTGAAAGTACTAAGGTCAGTGGTTCCGTTGAAGAAGGAAAACTTTGTATTAGGGCAATATTCAGCAGGAGAAGAAAACGGTGAAAAGGTTAAGGGTTACAGGGAAGAGGATAGTGTATCAGGGAATTCAATGACACCAACCTTTGCAGCTTTTAAATTATATATAGATAACTGGAGGTGGGCGGGGGTGCCATTTTATTTAAGGACGGGGAAAAGAATGAAGAAAATGTTCACTGAAGTGAGGATAAAATTTAAGGCAACACCGCATCTTATGTTCCCTGTGGAGTATAAAGAAAAAGGGAACAGGAATATTGTATCATTTCAGTTACAGCCTGATGAAGGAATTAATTATACTTTTTTAGCAAAGCAACCCGGAGGGGAATTATGTCTAAGACCTGTTACAATGAAATTTAAGTATGCAGAAACATTTGGTGTAAAGAAATCGCCAAGTGCATATCAATGGCTGATATGGGATGCGATGAAAGGAGACCAGACGCTTTTTCCAATTTCGGAGTGGATATATAATGCCTGGGGTATTGTTGATCCAATTATTAAACAATGGGGGGAGAAGCCATGGTTTGAGTTTCCGAATTATGCTGCAGGATGCTGGGGACCGGAGGATTCGAACCAGTTGATTTCGCAAAGCGGGAAATGGAATATGCCGCCAGGTTAACATAAGAGAGAATTAAATTTGACCAAAAAGGTGTGTTATAAAAAGATATGGAAGAAATCTGGACCATTGGTCATTCAAATAAAAGCTTTCAGGATTTCCTAGAACTTCTGAAAGAATATAGAATTGAAATCCTGGCAGATGTAAGAAGTTTTCCCGGATCGCGTAAGTTTCCCTGGTTCAATAGAGAATATCTTGCTGAAAATCTTCCAAAGGAAGGAATTGAATACAACTTAATTAAAAACCTTGGCGGCCGCCGGAAAGTAAATCCAGATTCGCATAATACGGCATGGGAGAATATTCAGTTCCGGGGATATGCTGATTATATGGAGACTCCTGATTTCATAGAGGGAATAAATGAATTAACCAGTTATGCAAAGAGAAAAAGGACATCATATATGTGTTCGGAAGTTTTATGGTGGCGGTGCCACCGCTCAATGATATCTGATTATTTGAAACTTAATGGATGGAAAGTTATTCACATAATGGGGAAAAATAAAACAGAAAAGCACCCTTATACAAAACCTGCAAAAATCATAAATGAGAGATTAGATTATTCTTAATTATTTCTAATACACGTACATTAAGATTTGAAGATCTTTCATTTACAAATTGGAGGACCTCCTTTAGACGGGGACTTGGGTACCAAGAGATAAATGGCATTAATATCTGAGGGGACTTTGTTTATCTTTGCAAAAGTGTAATTATCATTAAATATTTAATCCGAGGGAATAGATAAATGAAGGTAGGAATTATAGGGAATGGTTTGGTAGGATCAACAGCTGCTTATGCAATTGTATTGCAGAAAGCTGCAAATGAAGTTGTAATGATAGATAAAGACCAGAAGAGATCGATTGCGGAAGCGGCGGATATACAGCATGCACTTCCATTTGTTTCGGCGAGTGATATTTACAGCGGAAGTTATGAAGACTTAAAGGGATGCAAAATAATTGTCCATGCGGCAGGGGTAAACCAGAAGCCCGGGGAGACAAGGCTAATGCTGATGGAAAGGAATGCAAAAGTAACGAGAGAGGTTATGACCAATTCATTGAGATATGCACCTGAGGCAATTTTTGTAATAGCGACAAACCCAGTGGATTTGATAACTCATTTATCATCAAAGATAGCGGAAGAATTTGGGATACCGCAGGGAAGAGTAATAGGAACAGGGACGACTTTAGACACTGCCCGATTCAGGGCACTGCTGGGACGGCACCTTGGAGTGGATCCACATCATGTGCATGGATATGTAGTTGGGGAACATGGGGATTCGGAGGTGCTTATCTGGTCGAATATTGATATAGGGGGAGTTGCTTTAAACGATTTTATAAAATTCCGTAATGTTGAATTTAATGAAAAGATAAAGAGTGAAATGGACAGCGGAGTAAGGAATGCAGCATATAAAATTATTGAGGGGAAGGGGTCGACATATTATGGTATAGGAGCGGCGATTGCAAGAATTACAGAAGTGATAGGAAGGGACAACAGGGCAATACTAACAATTTGCACAAGAGTGAAAAGTGCAGCAGGGATAGAAGATGTTACACTATCACTCCCCCACCTTGTGGGCGGAGATGGTGACCTGGGAGCGCTTCCATTAAAACTTCATAAGGAAGAACTTATTCTGCTTGAGAAGAGTGCAATAATAATAAAGGAGAAGATGAAAGATCTGGTTTGAGGATTTCATGCAAGAAAGGACTCCACTGACAAATAGCATTTCACGGATATACAACATGGCGCTATCGACCACACCTCTATCATAAAGTTAATTTCATATATCAAATAAGAAAGAGTGGAAATTTATTTGTTAGTAAAGGCGATAAAAGTATTTTTTAGTATTATAGAGCCTATTTTATCAGAAAAATTGTTTGAAACTGTAATTTTTAATAATTAAGTTATTTATGAAATATTTACATTATTATACGATTGTAATTGAACAATAAATAAGCTCATAGGAGTATAATTTGTCACTTATTAATAAATTATTCAAAAGTAAGCAACCAGAAGAAAATAATCCGGTTGACAGCGTAATTGAAACCGATACCGATACTTCCGAAGAAAATATTAAAATTGATCCCCAAGCTGAGTACAATAAACGAATTGAATTAAATCCTAAGGATTCGGAAGCATATTATTTCCGAGGTAATGTGAGGACTAAATCCGGTGATAATAGCGGGGCAATTGAAGACTACACTAATGCTCTTAAAATCAATTCTAAATATAAAGATGCCTTTTTTAACCGAGCGATTGCAAGGGAACATTTAGATGATTTGCGCGGAGCTTTACAAGATTATACGGCAGCAATATCCCTGAACCCGGACTTTGCACTTGCATATAATAACCGTGGGATATTAAAAAGAAAGATTGGCAATTACGGAGGTGCGGTAGATGATTATAATAAGACAATAGCCTTGAATCCCAATTTTGATGAAGCATATGTTAACCGGGGGATTTCAAGAAATGAATATAAAAACCATCAAGGTGCAATTGAAGATTACAACCAAGCCATTGGACTAAACCCAAATAATTCAAAGGCATATAATAACCGAGGAATTGTAAAATATAACCTGGGAGATCATGATGGGGCTATTCTTGACTGGCGAAAAGCGAGGGAGTTGGGGTCGTCTGAAGCTGAGGACAACATAAAGCAATATTTCAAATAGTTCCAGAGGAAAATATTATATCTGAAAAAGCCGTTAGAGGATTCTCTAACGGCTTTTTTTGTAGAAAATAATTTTAACTATTTTGTTGAGGACTACATCTATGTTTCCATTCCGCTCTGAACTTTTCCCTTTCTTCTTCGGACATATGCATCCATTGGTGACGTCTATGTCCCCAACCACTTCCCCTATGGCCCCATCCGCCGAATAGAATTTTAGACAGGATTAAAAGTCCCACTGCCTGCCAGAAAGTTATTTGACCGACATGAATTAAGCCGGGCAGTATAGAATTCCATAGAAGCATTACTAAACCTCCAAACACAATCAAAGCTGCAGCTACTATAAAGGGTATGAATACGGCTTTTTTTATCCAATGTTTTCTCATTTTTTTATTCCTTAATATTTATTTAAAATTTCTTCATAAAGAGTGCGCAACCGATCACGCAAATAAATTACCGCGTACCTTTTTCGTGAAATAATCGTTTTAATGTTTTCCCCTTTTTCATCAGCAATATCCTGCAATTTTTTATCTTCAATTTCATTTTTAATAAACACCTCGCTTTGAGCTTCAGGGAGTTCAGATAAGGCGACAAATAGTTCTTCCCAGAAAAGTTTTTTAAGATATCCAGCTTCTGGATTTGCAGAATCATCAATCAAAAGGATTTCCCGAAAATTCATTTCACCTTCTTCATCTTCAAACTCAAAACCTTCGAGTGAATCAGGTTCCTGTTTCCTATATTTATCGATTATTTTATTTTGCGCGACCTTATACAGCCAAGCTCCAATTTGTTCAGGCAGACCTGAATCAAGTTTGCTTAATTGAAACCAAACATCCTGAAGTATATCTTCAGCATCTTCATTAGTCGCGACACGGTTACGAATAAAACCGAACAGTTTATTTCCATAACTTTTAATGGTCGTTTTTATACTTTCGCTTTCGCGAAATAATACCGGGAGATTCACAACTTCACTCATTAATTAAGTAAACGGATAGCTCTTAAAAATACTTTAATTTAATGTAGCAGGGAAATATTTCAATTATATAGAAATATATTGTTATGGAATCAGTGTGATAGGAAATATGTTTTTTTAAGGGCGGATATAGCAGCCATACCTTCTTTTACAGACATGAGTATTGTAGTTTTAAGTTTT
>JARLHD010000073.1 GCA_031292435.1 Ignavibacteriaceae bacterium | reverse complement strand
ACCCGCTTTCTTTATAACCATCGGTTCGCTTGGTTTGCTTTCAGGTTATTCGTCTTTCGCACGGATATTCAGTTCAATTCACTATTCCGCTTCAAGTTCGCCCGTTATTTCCTACTCGCTTGGACTTCTTGCATCAATAGTTTTCCTATTCCTCGGCATTATCGAAAATAGCCGCGTCCCGGTAGATGATCCCAAGACTCATCTTGAGCTTACTATGATTCATGAAGTCATGATCCTCGATAATAGCGGATTCGACCTGGGACTTATTTTCTATACAGGGATTCTGAAGTTTGCTGTTTATGGCGCTCTTATCGCTAATTTGTTTTTCCTCAACACTGCTTACATAATATTAAATGTGTTGATTTTCTTCTCTCTTCAAATACTTTTTGCATTAACTGTCGGCACCATCGAATCTTTTATGCCAAGGTTCAGAATGAACCAGAACCCCATGATAATTCTTATGCTTTCATCTGTTTCGTTATTAATATTTCTCGGCGTTATGATAATTACAGGTAAAATTTAGTCTGATGTCTGAATGATAAATTTATTATTAATAATATTTATAGTTTCTCTCTTTGTATGCGTTACAGCTATAAGGTTAAAAACATTTATTAAGGCAATCGCTTTTCAGGGTCTGTTGCTCTTTGGAATATTCTTCCTTCGTTTGAATGAAATCAACACGCTGAATCTTGTTCTGCTCCTTCTGGAAACTCTGATCTTCAAAGCTATCCTAATACCTTATTTTTTACATTACCTGATCAAAAGAAATAAAATTACTCGTGAAACAGATCCTTATGTATCCAACTTTATGTCTCTTTTTATAATTACATTCGTCGTAATGACAACCTTTTTCCTTGCCAACACTTTAAAAGGTGGAGTATTTGAGAATATTTATTTCGTTATCGCCAGTATTACTATTTTCACCGGGCTTTATCTTATTATATCCCGCAGAAAAATTATTACTCACGTAATGGGATTCATTATTCTGGAAAACGGAGTCGTAATACTCTCCCTTGCGGTTGGCGTTGAAATGCCAATGCTCGTTAACCTTGGCATCCTGCTTGATATCTTTGTAACTGTTTTAGTCCTCGGGATATTTGCAATTAAAATAGGCGACTTCTTCAAAGAAGCCGAAGTCGATCACTTAAACCGGCTGAAAGATTAATGATTGCAATTTATTTAATACTCTCTCTTTTAATCACTATCTCTGTTTTCATATTCAGAAATAAATCTGTCTCTGTTTCACTCGTTATTCTTTTTATTATTCTGCAATGGACATTAACAGTTTACGAATACATTACTCTTAACACAGTTCAATTCTTATATTTTACCCCGGATGCAATTGGAATAATTCTTCTTACTATTATGAGCATCCTTGCCCCAATGTCCTTCCTTTACAGTTTTATTTATCTCAATAGCAGGGGAGATAGCCCCAAGGTTATGGCAATTTATTTATCGGCACTTATTCTTTTAATAACTGCAATAAGCACGGCATACCTCGCCAACCATGTCGCAATAGCATGGATATTGGTCGAGATTACCACGCTCAGTTCGTCAGTCCTTATTTATCACCGCAGGACAGAACGAAGCCTCGAAGGCAGTTGGAAATATATTTTCATTTGCTCCGTTAGTGTTTCTCTTATTTTTATGGGAATATTATTCCTTGGTTTAGCTTCTCAGCAGGCAAAAGCCGGTGAATTGTTTTACTCCAATCTTATTGTTCATGCTAAATATCTTGATGAGTTCTGGCTTAAGGCGGCTTTCCTCTTCATCTTTGCAGGCTATACAGCAAAGACAGGATTATTCCCAATGTACACAGCAGGGATTGATGCTAAGGATAAGGCACCTTCTCCTGCTTCAGCAATATTTTCAAGCGCTTTAATGAATGTAGGTTTTTTAGGTGTCTTCCGTTTGTACAGTATAACCGCAAGGACAAATGTTCATCAATGGGCAAGTTCAGTATTAATTATTAGTTCGGTTTTATCCCTCATCATTGCCGCCGCCTATATGCTTCGTGTAAGAAGTTTTAAAAGAATGTTTGCCTATTCCAGCGTTGAGCATATGGCTATCGCAACTGTTGGTCTGACAATGGGACCATTAGGAATATTTGGCTCTATTTTGCATATCATCTTTCATTCTTTTACAAAAGCCGGACTATTCTATCAGTATGGCGCCGTAAACCGCGTTATAAAAAGTAAATTTATCAGCGATGCCGGGGAATATTTTGAAAATAATACCTCCGGTGCTCTCGTTCTGTTACTCGGATTCTTTATGGTAACTGCAATTCCACCGTCTGGAATGTTTATAAGTGAATTCTTTATCTTCAAATCTCTGTTTCAAAACGGGTATCTCTGGCTCATAGTCGTTTTCGCCATTTTGATAACTGTAATTATTTGGGCCTTGTGTGAAAATATATTCAGACTCCTTTTCTATCATCCGCCCTCGCATAAGGATAGTACCGAAATTATTGAAAAAGTTAGCGTCTGGGAATCGGTACCGCAGTTTGCTCTGATGATCACGGTTATCTATCTGGGTCTTAATCCACCGGATTACCTTGTCCAATTAATAAATCAGGCGGTTAAAAGTTTTGGTTGATTCGATATAAAATTTTATGACAATGCTTAATTACATAACGGTCCGTAATAATGAAACTATAGATTTTAATTCTATTCCATCTCTGAATTATAAAGAATTCATGGAAACGAATATATTGTTTCTTAAGGATTCTCATAACCATTGCGTTAATTATTTTGGATTCCCTTCAGGCAATAAACTTAAACTTATTTGCTGCATCGCTAACGATAACAAAGCACGAATAAAACTTACCGCTACTGAATTAGATCCTGCTGCTTCAACTGTCTTTCCTTCTATGACAGCCCGTAATCTTTCATTTAATATGTTCGAAAGGGAATTAAGCGAAAATTTCGGAATTAAATATTCAGATCACCCTTGGTTAAAACCCGTCCGTTATGCATTCAACCGTTTTGATAAATCTTCACAAATAGCCGGATACCCATTTTATGAAATGGAAAGCGAAGAGCTTCATGAAGTAGGTGTTGGACCAATCCATGCTGGTATCATCGAACCCGGTCATTTTAGATTTATATGTAAAGGTGAACAGATTCTTCACCTCGAAATTCAACTCGGTTACCAGCACCGCGGTATCGAAAACCTATTCCTTGAAAAAAATAATTTATTGCAGAGAGTAATTTTGGCTGAATCGATAGCAGGGGATACTACCGTCGGGCATACTATAGCATTCTCAAATATTTGGGAATCTCTTAGCGGTTATGCTCCTGATGATGAGCTGCAATTTGTAAGAACTTTAGCTCTGGAACTTGAAAGGATTGCAATCCATACCGGCGACTTAAGTGCAATATGTGGTGATGTCGCTTATCAACTCGGTAGCTCTGTCTTTAGCAGGCTCCGAACTCCAATTATAAATTTCCTCCAGTCATGGTGCGGCAATCGGTTGGCAAAAGGTTTAATCAGACCCGCTGCTAATAAATATGCCTTCACCCCCGGATTAAAAGATCTGCTTCTTAAAACTCTCGATGAATTTGAACCCGATTTCAATGAGATGATTAAAAAATTATTCCATAACCCCGGGTGCCTTTTACGCTTTGAAAAAACAGGGGTTGTATCTTATAATCAGGCTCTTGAAATTGGTGCCGTTGGAATGACTGCTAAAGCTTCCGGCTTAAATAGGGATATAAGATCTTCCCATCCTATTTATTTATATAATGAAATTAACCACCAGCCAATTATAAAACATCATGGCGATGTTTTCTCAAGGACCCAGATCAGAAGGGAGGAGATCCTCCAGTCAATAAATTATATCAGGACTTTACTTGAGAAAATTCCGCTACACATCCAAAGAAAAGAGGCCCCCTTTTCACCGAAGAAAAATTCATTCACAATCTCTCTTGTCGAAGGATGGCGCGGAGAAATCTGCCATTGTGCAGTTACCGGTAATGCGGGTGAATTATTAAAATATAAAGTAAAGGATCCTTCTTTTCATAATTGGCTTGCACTTGCTCTTTCCGTACGCCGGAATGAAATATCCGATTTTCCGATCTGTAATAAAAGTTTTAATCTGTCTTATAGTGGATTTGATTTATAAGGTTTTCTATGATCAACACATTAAAAATATTAAAGCACCAGGGAAAACAATTTATTAAGGATGTTACTACTGTTCAGCTTAATGAACCTTTTCGCGGACGACCGGTAATCTCCAATGTCAAAGTTGATGAATATGAATTAATAAATCTATGTCCTGTTGGTGCCATTAAAACTCAGCCGATTCAAATTGATCTTGGAAAATGTACCTTTTGCAATGAGTGTGCAATTAAATTCCCAAATAAAATAAAATTCACCACTGATTATAAAATTTCTGCTAATGATCCTTCCTTATTAATAATTATGGAAGGAATAGATAAAACAATTGAATTAAATCCTGATCTTATCAGGCAGGAAATTTCCTCGTTCTTTCATGGATCATTGAAACTTAGACAGGTCTCGGCAGCAGGGGATAATAGTGCCGAACTTGAACTTAATGCTGCGGGAAATGTAAACTTCGATATCGGTAGATTCGGAATTGAATTTGTTGCTTCTCCCCGCCATGCGGATGGATTAGTTATAACCGGTCCTATATCTGAAAATATGGCCGAATCTCTCCGGATTTGCTACGACGCGGTTCCTGATCCAAAAATTATTATACTTTGCGGAGTGGATGCAATCAGCGGAGGAATTTTCTCAGGCAGTCCGGCTCTCAATCGTAACTTTTTAGCTAAATATAAAATTGATCTTTATGTTCCCGGTAATCCTCCCCATCCTCTCACTTTTATAAATGGCATTCTCGATCTGATTAAAAAAAGAAAATAATATCTACTTTTGTTGAACAAAAAAAGCCTTCGATTTCTCAAAGGCTTTTTCGTTCCTTAACTTTTTTCTTAGTGGGGATGATGAACAGGCATTTCAACGCCTAATTGTTTTAATACGCCGGGTAATCCGCCGCCAGGTACACTTTCAAGATGCAGTTTATCAATCTTATTATCTTTAATTGTGAATGTGACTCGTTCTTCAGGCATTCTAAGGGTCTTATTCGTCGCTGGGATAGTTTGTAATCCCGGAATTGGAGCTGGCATATCCTTAAAATGAGTACCAGTAAGTTTTACTTTTGTTTCAACAACATTATCTTTTACATTTCCAATTTTGTAATTGAATTTGAAATCAGGCATCCCTGTATTAAATGCTCTGTGTACGCCTAAAAATTCTTTAGCCCCCAATGGTTCTGGACCAACCCCTGTAACTTTGAAATTGCTTGTTAAACAATTTTCTGCTGCCGTAAAATCGTTTTTTTCAATTGCCTTGAAAAAACTTTCTACTATTCTGTCTTGCTCCATACTAAACCTCCATAATAAATTAATTCATAATATTTTTATTCGTTACGGAGGTGAACTTAGTGATTGGAAGTAATTGTACTTGTCCTATAAATCACATTTATAATTAGATTTATTTTTGCCTTTTCTAAATCTCTATAGCAAGTGCATGATATACTTTTATGTGTATCTTTTTAATCTCCTCATCATTTAGATATTCATCAAATGTCATCCGCTTATCAACAATACCGGTTGGGATAATTTCAATTATCCTGTTGGCTATCGTTTGAATAAATTGGTGATCATGCGATACAAATAATACTGTCCCCGGGAAATCAATTAAACTGTTGTTCAATGCTGATATTGCTTCAAGATCCAAATGGTTGGTGGGTTCATTAAGGATCAATACGTTTGCCCCTGTTAACATCATTCTTGCCAGCATGCATCTTACTCTTTCTCCTCCGGATAGTACATTAGCCTTCTTTAATGATTCCTCTCCGCTGAAAAGCATCCTGCCTAAAAATCCTCGTATATATGTCTCATCCTTTTCTTTTGAATACTGGCGTAACCAGTCAATTAGATTGAGATCTATATCAAAATAATCCGCATTGTCTTTGGGAAAATATGCCTGCGAAGTTGTAACTCCCCAGTCAAAACTGCCGCTGTTTGGTTTTATTTCTCTTGTCAGTATCTTAAATAAAATTTCTTTAGCCTGATCATTTGGACCCACAAAAGCGATCTTGTCTCCTTTATCCACTTTAATACTTATGTCATTTAGCAGTATTTCCTTGCCATGCTTTTTTGTCAGGTTATGTACCTCGAGTAAATTATTACCGGCTTCTCGTGTAGGTTTGAAAGCAATATAAGGCATTCTCCTTGATGAAGGTTTTATATCTTCCAAAGTAAGGTTTTCAAGTTGCTTCTTTCTTGATGTTGCCTGTTTGGATTTAGAAGCATTGGCACTGAACCGGGAAATAAATTCCTGGAGTTCCTGCCTCTTTGCTTCTATCTTTTTATTTGCTTCCTTCGCCTGTTTCAATGCTAATTGACTGCTCTCAAGCCAGAAATCATAATTCCCTGTATACATCTGTATTTTGCCGTAATCAATATCGGCGATATGTGTACAAACCTGGTTAAGGAAATGCCTGTCATGGGAAATTACTATAACTGTATTCTTGAATTTCTCAAGGAAATCTTCCAGCCAGTTGATCGAAATTATATCAAGATGGTTTGTTGGCTCATCTAATAATAATATATCAGGGTTCCCGAATAATGCCTGGGCTAATAAAACCTTAACCTTCTCATTTCCCGAGAGGTCCTTCATAAGTTTTGTATGCAGTTCATCCTTAATTCCCAATCCGCTTAATAACTCTGCTGCTTCAGATTCCGCCTCCCAACCGTTCAGATCTGCAAACTCCCCCTCAAGCTCCGAAATTCTTATTCCATCCTTTTCATTAAAATCATGTTTTGCATATAACTTTTCTTTTTCTTCCATTATGGAAAAGAGTTTCTTATGACCTGTTATTACAGTATTTAAAACTTCATACTCATCAAATTCGTATTGGTTCTGATTTAATGTGGTTAACCTGTCCCCCGATGTTATTATGACATTTCCGGAACTCGGTTCAATTTCGCCTGATAGGATTTTAATAAAAGTCGATTTGCCGGACCCATTTGCGCCAATTACTCCGTAACAATTCCCCGGGGTGAATTTAATATTCACATCTTCGAATAATATCCGTTTACCGAATCTGAGCGTAATACTGCTTGTACTTATCATTAAATAATATCTTTCATTGTAAAATAGTGGATTGCAAACATACAAAAACAAAGTGAACTTATTACTATCTCATTATAATTAACTAAAATTCCATAACCTTCTATATGATATAAAAAAAAGTTGAGAAAATTTAGAAATGAATTGTAAAAATGAATGGTGTATTCTAAATATCTATAAAGGTATGTATTTAATAATACTTACAAAATGTTTCGTAAAAGAGAAATAAGTTGGAAAAAATAATTAACATAAACTGTTGATTATAATCTACTAATCCTTTATACAGCGCACACTAAACCCAACTATCTTATTAGTGTTATTTTGGTTTATACTTGTTTCAACTGCGCCAATCCACATAATATATGCGTTTGCTGCGTTGCTTTCCATTGAACTCCAAAAGTTTGTGTATCCACCTAAATCACCAAATGCCCCTGCATTTGCCCCACGGTAACCTGCTAATAAAGCCGAAAAACCACTTGCATCTGTTCCCGCTCCGCTTCCGCTCCCCTGCGAAATTGCTTTTAAGGCTTCAGCATTATTGTTTAGTGTGGAGGTTAATATGTTAAAATCATTTGTGTCTGGTAAACGCCATCCGGTTGGACAAATTCCTTGAACGTTTGTTCCGCTTCCACCATACTGCATTGCTTCAGTCCATTGATACAATCCCCCATATTTTTTACAATTGGTTGAATCATTATTATAACAGAATTTTTCCACTATTCCGTTATCTGTTTGAGTATTGTTTGCATTTATCATCGTCCCCACATCCAGATTTTCTTTTAACCAGCATTGATTGCCAATTTGGACAGTATTATAAATCCTGTTTGAAAATGTGATCGTAGGCAGTCCTGGACATGTAATGCCGGTATTACTACCGGAGGCAGTATAAAAATTCCATACAGGTACCTGCCAGCTGGACGATCCATAAATATTATTTGCGCTGACTCTCCAAAAATATTGGGTTATTGGTTTTAAAATAGCAATCTTTTGACTTGTTGTACTTATACTATCTAGATTATATTCTATATTATTAAAGGAAATATCGGTCGATAACTGTAATGTATAAGATGTCGCAGCTGTAACAGGGCTCCAGGAAAATGTAACAGGCATAAATGCGGGTGTAAAATTATTTTCAGGTGAGATCAATGTAGGAGCTGTTGGCGCTAATCCGGTAGTAAATTTCCAAGTAAATGACCAGTCTGAATTCCCATTACTGTTGGTTGCACTTACTTTCCAATAATATGTTGTGGAATTATTGAGACTGCTTACTTGATAACTTGTGTCATTTATTTTGCTTTGCGTTGTAATTATAGTAGTAAAACCCGAATCAGATGATACTATTAAATTATAACTGGTAGCCCCGCTGCTGGATGACCAGCTTAATACCGGCGATACATGCACTCCGGTAGAATTATTTATCGGGGAAATTAAATTCGGAACAGAAGGGCTTTCAGCAACTATTGGATTATTCTCTTTTTTGCAGGAGCTCAATACAAGTAAACAAATACTGATAATGAAGAACTTATTTATAACTGGATGCATGCTTTCTAATCCAATAAAACTGAAATTATATAAATCCCCGATTTAGTAATTCATTTCGTTTGTTTGTAATGATAGTAATTTAACTAAAAATTTTTTATTAAAAAACAGGGGATACCTTTAATATTCCACAACTAATGCTTTCTTACCGTTTGTATTAAGCTGATTATAATTCCGAAATGGATTTCTTTCTTAATTCAATATATAGTGTAAGTATTTTGCTTTTCTGCATAATCCTTCACCCCGTCCAACTCTTATCCTTTTACCTTAATCAATTTTTAAATCCTTCTATCCCAAATAGCGGGCGGGGTTATTATTTAAATTATAGATTAGAACAGTAATTCACAGTAAACATTTTAAGGAGTTCATCATGAAAAAATATTTGTTAGGATTTGTGATTATATCATTTGTGGTTGCAGGGGATGCCTTTGCTGGTAGCCTTACTAAAAGAGATTCGGCGATGATGAAAGGTGAACAAAATTTATTGATTGCTATTAATACTGATAACTATGGTCTGAAAACCAGTGCAGCTCAGATTTTAGGCGATATTAAAAGTGAAAAAGCAGTTATTCCTTTAATGAGAATGCTTAAAAGCTCTGATGACGAAAATCTTAGGATAATTGCCGCTCTTTCACTTTATAAAATTCAAAGCTCCATGGGGATGTATGCTGTACGTCAGGCTATAAGATTCGATGACAGCCCGCGTGTTAGAAAGATGTGTTTAAACCTTTACCTTGATTCTGAAAAACAGGAAGAAGCTGCTGCAAGATATAAATAAATCGTATGTTTTCTTAAAAGGCTGTTATTCTTAAAGGATAACAGCTTTTTTCTATTATATTCAGTTACTTTGAAAGGTTTTCAAATTCATATTTCTTTACTATATAGATAAATTGTTTAAGTTTTTCTTCATCAAGTTTACCGTTTGTTCGTAAACCGCTGCAAACATCAACCCCGAATGGATTTACAGTTCTCATTGCCTCTTCAACATTATTAGGATTCAATCCTCCCGCAAGAAATACAGACTTGTCAATTATATCACATATCGACTTACTTATTGACCAGTCATGTACCCTTCCGGTCCCGCCTAATTCTTTTACCGGAAGCGAGGGATTGCCTGAGTCCAGCAAAATAGCATCTACTAATGGTGCAATTACCTCTGATTCCCTAATTGAATTTTTATCATTAATATGTATTACCTGCACTATTCTGATCCACGGGACTTCTCTCCTGATTTTATAGTATACCTCATGCTCCACCTTATCAACTAACTGTACAGTATTCGTTTTGCATCTTAGTATCTGTGGAATAATATCATCTGCATTTATTCTTGATGTTAAAAGGAAAGTCCCTGTAGGAGGTGCAACAGTAGAAACTATTTCCGGAATTAGTTCTTCATCAATTATTCCTGCACCACTTGGCATTGCTGAAACAAAACCCAGGGCATTAGCCCCGTACTTTATTGCAAGCGTTGCTTCCTCTATCGAGGCAATACAGCATATTTTTATTCGCATAATTATTAATCCTCAAATACTTTCTTCTTGCTTCCTTCATAACTGTCGATTTGAAGCAGGACTCCTTCAAGCTTTCCGTTTGCTAATGGAATTCTCTTTGTAGTTTTTAGACCGATATGTTTCCTTAACCCTGTTTCTCCGGTATAAATAAATGCAGATGTCCCTGTACATTTTTGTTTGATAAAATCACCCAGCTCCTTGTATAACACCTCTACCTCTGCAATTTTACCAAGACGGATTCCGTAAGGTGGATTGGTTATAAGTGTCCCGTTTTCAAATTTATCTATTTGCTGAAAAGATTTACATGATAAATCAATTGCATCAGAAAAAGGCAGTCTTGATAGGTTTTCTCTGGCAACTTTAATTGCTTCTGCCGATCTGTCACTTCCATTTACCACTCCCTTTGCCAAAGGACGGATTTCTTTATCATATCCCTTCTTCAATTCTTCCCATACCGTATTGTCGAATTCGGGCAGGTTATAAAAACCAAATTGCTTCCTTAATTTTTGGGCTGGTATTTTACAATAATGCATTAATGCTTCTGCAAGTATAGTTCCGGATCCGCACATGCAATCCAATAAAGGTCTGTCACCATTCCATTTGCTTATACGTATAATTGCCGCTGCAAGTGTTTCCTGCATTGGAGCTTCGCCCGCAAGAAGCCTGTAGCCCCTTTTATGAAGTGATTCCCCTGAAGTATCTAAACTTATTACAGCTCTGTCTTTTTCAATATGCAGGTTAAACCTTATGTCAGGATTTCCTGTATCAACGCTGGGACGTTTGCCAAACTTTGCTCTGAAATAATCTGCAATACCATCCTTTAAACAAAGCGAAGCATATAATGAGTTAGTTATTTTACTGTTTGATACCGAAGCGGAAATCGCAAATGTTTTATTAACAGAGAACAATTCTTCCCATGCAATATTTTCAGCAGCTTTAATTAATACATTTTGATTATCACAATAAAATGTCAGCAAAGGCGCTAATACACGCGACAACATTCTCGATGTATAATTTATCCTGTATAACGCTGTAGTGTCTGCTTCAAAATAAACTCCTCTGTATGCAATTTTGGTATTTACAGCACCAAGTTCTATCAGCTCCTGTTCGCACAGTTCTTCCATCATCCCTGTAACCTGTGCAAAAAACTTGTTCTCCTTTTGGTACTCAAACATAAATTATTTCCTTAGTCTCATTTATCTGATTCCAAACAATACACAGGTCTTCCATCTAATTCAGTTTTCTCAAAGCCCATTTTTTTAAGATATAATTCATGCCCTGAATTCCCGGGATAACTGAATAGTTTACTTGCTTTAGTTTTGTCAAATATATTCCTATAAACATATTTTCCGATCTTTAAATCTCTGTAACCTGGAATAACGAAATCAAGTTCAATAAAAAGACTGTTATCACTTCTGCGGTGCGTATAAATTAATCCGGCCGGAATTGAATTTCTCAGGATAAAAAAAACAGTCTTATCATTACCTGGCGCAAAGATAAAGGAGGGAATATATTTTTTTATTTCTACTTTATGAAATTCCAGAAAATAATTCAAATAATCAGAATCATGATATACCTCTAATATCCTGAAATATTCTTTTACCTTAAAAATATCGTATAGATAATATATGTCTACTAAACATATTACACTGTTTACTACAGCAATTGGGTATGCATGAATGATAATACCATATGCTATAAAAAAAATAGCCCCTGTTAAATTGATAATTCTCAGCTTAATGATTCCACTCATCATAAGTGAGATTGCAACCAGCACAGAAGCTATGTAACCAATAATTTCCGGAAGATTTATAGAACTACCCGCTACCCTTTACTTTTCTTTTCTTCTTTCTTGGCTTTCTTGGCAGCCTTCTTTTCCTTCATTGTCTTTACAGGTTCCTTTTTAGTTGCCTTTTTGGTAATTAGACCTTTACTCATGATTATACTCCTTCAATTCAGGTTAATTTGTCTTTCATTCCAAACTTAATAAATTATTTTAATATTTTGTCAATAATATTAAATTAAAGCCGGGTGAACTCAATCTCTCTGATTAAAACAATTTTCATATTAAAATTAAAAATATGTTATTTTTAATTCTATAAATTTAGTTTATTACTCTTTCAGAAATTACTTAGCGTCTATGTTAAATAAATTAATTGAAGAAATTAAAGAGCGGAAAATCCGGAAGTGGATAACTATTCATTTGAGTACCGGCTTGTCAATATTAGGCGTGTCAAATTTATTAAGTTCCCGTTATAATTTCCCCTCTTATATCTTTGACCTTATTTTGGTAATAACGGTTTTCGGTTTGATCAGTGTTGTCATCTTAGCCTGGTTTCACGGAAAAGAGGACCATCAGAAGGTAACTCCAAGGGAAATTGTTCTTCATTCTTCAGTTGTAATTTGTGCCGCAATAGGATTTGTATTTTATATCAGCCGTCCTAAACTTGAACTCGCTACTATTGAAGCTAATTCAATCGCCGTTCTTCCTTTTGAGAATATGAGTTCATCAAAAGAAGATGAATACTTCAGCGATGGGGTCACAGAGGATATCCTTACTCAGTTAAGTAAAATAGAAAAACTAAAGGTCGTCTCTCGCACTTCCGTTATGCAGTATAAAAACACAACTAAAAGCGTAAGAGAAATTGGGAAGGAACTTGGCGTGGAAACTATCCTCGAAGGTAGTGTTAGAAGGTTCGGTGATCGGGTTAGAATTGTGGGTCAGTTAATCGATGCTAAAAATGATAGGCACTTATGGGCCGAAACTTACGACAGGGAGTTGAAGGATATTTTCCTGATCCAGACTGAAGTCGCAACTAAAATTGCTGCTTCCTTAAAAACAGAACTCACCTCAAGGGATAAAGAAAAATTAAAATGGAATCCAACCAAAAATGTTAACGCATACGGCTTTTATCTTGAAGGTCGCGAACACTATAACCGTTATAAATCTAATGAAAATGATAAGGCAATTACTTTGTTCAGGAAAGCTCTGGAACTGGATCCGGACTATGCTCTTGCCTATACCGGTTTAGCCGATGCCTTCGCACAAAAATCAGGTATATTTGGTTCTGATGCAGTCTGGTATGATTCCTCAATAACAATGAGCAACAAAGCTATAACCCTAAACCCCAATCTTGCTGAAGCCTATAAATCAATTGGTGTGGTCTATGCATATCAGGGTAAATTCCATTCAGCTATCGAATATTATAGTAAAGCCCTTGAACTAAACCCTAATTTCGGGGCAGCTATTAATAATATTGGATCTATGTACTGGTGGCTTGGAAAATATGACGAAGCCTACCCATGGGCTGTTAAAAGTATTCAGGTCGATCCTGCCCGCGCTTCAGGTTATTCTACTTTGGGACTGATTTATATCGGACTTGCATTAGATAGTGCCGCAGAAAAATGGTTCTTAACTTCCATTGAACTTCAGCCAATTCTAAATAGAGAAGAGAACCTGGTTAAAAGCTACATTACCGTCAGGAATTACCAGAAAGCTCGAAACTATATTCAGTCTGTCCTTAAGGAATCACCGGCTGAGACCGGGATTTATGAGGTGGCTGGTTTTGTTGAACTCTTTGCAGGTGATTTACAGAAAGCTAAGTTATATTATGACTCTGCATATATTAAAAACCCGGATAAAAAAAATTACTCTCCTGAGTATGCATATATCCTGTGGAAATATAATAAAAAGAAAGAGGCAGAAGTAATCTTCCATAATGCTATCACGGAAGCAGAGGAATATATTAAACAGGGTAATGAAGAATTCAACTCGCCATATGCTTTAGCTCAGGCAAATGCGGTATTGGGAAATAAGGACTTAGCATATAAATGGCTTCAGCAGGCAATAAATAATGGTTGGCGCCAGTATGAATTATCTTCTATTGATCCTCTCTTCGAAAATATTCGCAATGAAGATAGATTTAAACAAATGATGAATGATCTGAAACAATTAGTCTATTCAATGCGGAATAAAATTGACAGCTATAAATAATAAACCGGTAAATCCCTCTCCTAAAAAGCCCTTATATTATAAACAAACGATAATAAATAATATCGTCCAAGAGTATTTGATCTTACATCCTCGGTATAAGAATCTGTAATGTTATGTTGTATACTGGTGTTCTTATTTAATACATCATTAACTGAAAACCTGAGTTCACCATTATCGTTAGCAAATAATTTCTTTCCGAATCCTAAATTCCATAGTATAATGTTCCTGTTATAAGATGCACTTAATCCATTGTCATATTGATGATTGATTTCATTTTGTAAAATAAACCCTTCCCAGATCCACAGGTATAATTTAATTTTTGAATTCTGGTTGAAGTAATTACTGTTGTTGGCTGATTCCATATTATCTCTTACAAGATTAAAACTGCTTATACTCGATAATGTAAAATCAATCTTTTCGCTGAAATTACTGCTAAGTACAACTCCCCCTGTATATGTGGTGGAATTTACCCGGTTTGTAATTGCATTAATCATAGTAGGGGTCCTTGTATAATTTGCCCCTAAGCTTACATTAAGATTTGATAGTAAAAAGGAAACCGGAAATCCATAATTAACTAATGACCGCAGACTAACATATCCGTTTAAGTTTACCGGTATTGTTAATTCGCTTCCTTTATTAAGCAAAACACCATTCATTATAGTTGTATCTTTCTGTGCAATAGTTGTACTGTTGCCTATATAATTCTCCGTAAGTGTGGCACCAAGAAGTACAAAAAATGAATGCACGTTCTCAAACCCCGTTTCCATATATCGCAGGTTAAATGAATGTTTGTAATCCTGTGCAAGCTTGGGATTACCTGTTGATAATTGTGTAGGATTGGAATTATTAAGAACTTCCTGCAGCTGATCTATACTCGGATCATCATTATTTGTCCTGTAGAAAATACGCAGGTTCTGATCCTTTGAAACTCTGTATTGCAGCATAAATGAGGGAAGTACCGAGTAGAATGACCTCTCCATATTAATTGTAAATGGATATGTTTGCTCGTTCTTCAATTGAGCTATATTATAATTTACTCCCAATGCAAAAGATAAAGCTTCCTTCCTGAAACGGTATCCGGTTCCATAACTCTGCGTGGTATAATATTTTTTATAAATATTACTCAGTCCTGTATCCAGGGGTGATGAATCTGCCAGGATATCAAATGTCGATTTGTCACTCTTATCTTCAGAATAACTGTATTTTGCATTGAACTGAAGTAATCCATATTCAGTAAATGGTTCTGTATAAACAACCCCTGTAGAAGCACCAATTCCCTGTTTTAGTAAATCAGAAATTTCATTTAATGTATCTGAAGTTATCGCGCTGTTATAATATAAATCCTCTGCAGAAAGTTTATTGTCTCCCGAGTTTTTATTGTACGTTCCGTTCAAATCAATGGAGATAGTCCTGCCCGGCAAATCAAATTTATGACGGTATAAAAGTTCGTTAGTTGAATTTAATGCCGTCAGATCTGTATTAAATGAACTGATTGTCGAACTTAACTGGTTAAGCCCCGAATATGTATTTGCAATATTAGCACTTGTGCCATTGTTCAATTGGGCTGTAAATGCAGGACGGAATAAAATCGAATTCGATGAATCAATCTGGTAATTCATCCTTAGGTTGAACCTGTGGTTAATATTCTGGGTAACAGATGAATTATCCTGGTTGTAGTTCTGAGCAGAATTTGAGGTTAAGAAATAATTCCTGTCAGTTGATGATTGTGCATTGTTGTTTGTTAGATTGAAAAAATAACTACCGGTTACATCAATCTTCTCTCCCCATTTATCCACATAGTTTAAACCAATCGCTTTGGTTGTTATTAATCCGGCTGTCTGACTTACCAGGAAATTGGATGCATTGTTTCCTCCCGGACCACCGCCACCAAATCCCGGATTACCACCACCGCCTGTTCCGCCCCCGCCATAGCTGCCTCCCCCGCCTGTTCCTCCTCTCGTTCCTCTGTTGCCTCCCATGCCTCCTCTTCCGCCTTGCCCTGTCGATGACATTACTCCAAGTAAATCCTCAGTTGTAAAATTCTGAATATTAACATTATTAAATTGTGTTAATATGGATATTCTCTGGTCATTGTTAAATAAGTTAATATTTCCCCCTGCAGAATATTTCTCCTGATCACCATACCCCCCGAATAATTTACCAAACGTTCCCTGTTTAACTCTTAACCTTGTAACAATATTTATCGTCTTGGTTGAATTACCATCATCAAATCCTGTAAACTGTGACTGTTCACTCTGCTGATCAAATACCTGTATCTTTTCAATAATCTCTGCCGGAATATTTTTAAGTGCTGCATTAGGATCAGAACCAAAGAACATCTTACCGTCAACTAAAACATTGGTAACCGTTTCTCCGTGTGCCTGTACTGAACCATCCTGTTGTATCGAAATACCTGGCATCTTTTCAATAAGATCTTCAGCTACTGCATCCTTATTAACTTTGAATGCATCAGCGCTGTATTCTGTAGTATCATTTTTAATCGTAACCCCTGATGTTTTTCCTATTATATCAACCTCCTTCATCTCAACCCCTTCCGGAATCAGGTATATCTTAGGTAATTCCATCTCCCTGTCAACCGTAATATTTCTTTTGTACGATTTATAGCCAACAAATGAAACAGTAAATAAATATTTTCCCTGATAAATATTATCAACTCTAAACCTTCCGGTATTATCGGCAATTATTCCCTTGATCTTTAAATCAGGTTGATGTGCAAAAATTACATTTGCCTTCCCCAAAGGTTTATTATTGGATGAGTCAATAACTTGCCCTGTAATGGTATAAGATTGTGAAAATATAACGCTGGAAGCAAAAAAAACAACAATAACTGCTAAAAAAACTTTCATAGACCCTGATTTAATTAAAGATTTACTTTCATTAGTCAATTTATTACTTAAAAAGGTTTAATCCATACGTCTTTCTCATAGCGGGACAACAATTGTGCTTATTCCTTTAAATAAAATTTAAAACCCACTACAGTAGTTAGGCACTAAATCCGAAAAAGTACGAAAAATAAATAAAATAAAGTTTTCTCTTTTTTTGCAAAAACCTGCCTAACTACTGTATAGGGTTTTTTTAATTATTTCCCCAAACTTTTGTAGGGGATTTGAATATAACTTGAACGACTCTTGAACGAGAGATGAACGACTCTATAGCGACTTGGTTCCAAAATGAGACACAATCTGTGTATCTTGAAAAAAAGGTAAAATAAAATGTGTTTATCTTCTAAATTTCTATAAAAACGTATCTATCGTCACATACTTTAAAATATGATATTGCATATTTTATCTGATATGTTCAAAATTTGAATAACTTAACTCCTAATTAAGTATAAATATATCAATTTATTGATTTATTGTTTTGGCATGTAAGTTGATTTAGTATAACTAATTATTATATTCTTTTTGAATTAGGCATTATATGAGCGCAGGTCAGCAATTACTTGTATTGGGAGCAATAGTTCTTCTTTCAATATTCATTCTTCGCGTTTATACAACTGAAAATAGTACTACTAAAAATGTTATTACTAATTCAGCAATAATTAAAGCAACTGGTATTGCTCAGACTATGTTAGAGCAGATTCAAACAGAGGCTTTCGATTCAGCAACAGTTACAAAAGCAGTTTCCTCACCTGCAGCCTTAACCCCTGTCGCACGATTAGGTAAAGATCCTGGTGAAAATACAATAACTCAGTTCAATGATGTAGATGACTATAATAATTACAATGAAACTGATGTTATCTCAAATGATACTTTTAAGGTAAATGTCAAAGTTAGTTACTCCACAAAAATGAATCCTGATGTCCCTAGTGCAGTCCCTACATTTTCAAAGAGAGTCGATGTCTCTGTTTATAATAAATACTTAAATTTAATTGACACATTAAAATTAAGCAAAATAATTTCATACTATTAATTATCTATGGCAACTTGGTTAGATATAATTGGGTCTATTTTAATTGGGACGTTGGTAATCTTTCTCGTTATGAAATTGAATTATCAGGTCAGTAATAATTCTTCGGAAATATCTTCTAATGGTATGGTTCAGAGTTATCTTACAACCATAAGTACTGTTATGGAAAACGACATCTACAAGGTCGGTTATCGTATCTCCGATCCTAATAAATTAAATATTGCCGATTCCAATCGTTTCTCATATAAAGCAGATGTCAACAATGACGGCACTGCCGACTCTGTTCGTTATTATTTGGGTACCACTTCTCAGGCCGGTAAAACTTCAAATCCAAATGATAAACCTTTATATAAAGTGCTGAACGGTGGCACATCTGTATCGATAGGTTTTGTTAGAGATTGCCATTTTACCTATTATGATTCTACTGGGAGGCAAATATTATCTTATGCAAACCCGACTAATGTTGACACATTAAAGAAAGTGCGTGTTATAAATGTTTATATTAAATGCGAATCCCCTTATCTGATAAATAATTATTATCAGACAGCGGAGTATTCAAGAAAAATTAAGCCGGTTAATCTTAAATGATTGTATTAATATTATAAATGAGCGGAGGTTGATATGGGAAAAGCAGTACTGATTTTGTTGCTTGGAAGTATGGCTATTTTTGGAGTTATAAATCTCTTTAACAATAATAACGTCAAACGGGCTTTGGGTTCCTCTGTTAATTATTATTCCGATACCCAGGCAAGGGATATTGGTAATAGTACTATGCAGATGATAATGTCCCAGCTTGCCGATAGTAACAGTTGGAGGGTTACAACCGCACAGACATTAAGCTTGCTTAACGGAAAAGCCCGGTATACTGTAGTAGATTCCAGTTCTCCCAATACTAATAATATGGTAAAGGCAACTGTCTATTCATATTGTAATAACGTCGATACAAACGTTGTTAAACCGAAAACTATTGTTGCTTATATCCATCTCCCTGTCCAATCTATCCCTCCATTTATGACTTATGCCGTTCTCTCAGGAGGCAATCTACTAATTAATAGCTCTTCTTCTGTATCATTTAGCGGGGGAAGTGCTCTTGTTCAGGTAAATGGTACGGGTACAGTCAATTCTTCCTCTTCTATTTCTGGAACATTCACTTCTCCCTATGCTCCTATAGTTACTAGCGGTTCCTCGGTTACGACTTCTTCCATTGGACCTGTAGTTCCTATACCAACTTTTAACCCCGCGGCTTTCACTAGTCTTGCTCAACCTGCAGATATTTACAACAGCGATTATAAACTAAATTCCTCTCAAAATGCTAATTTCACATTAGGAGATTCAGCGCATCCCCGGATTATTATTATAAATGGTAACCTCATATTAAATAGTTCATCTAAAATTACTTATACCGGATATGGCGCTATTTTGGTTAATGGAAATGTCACAGTTTCAAGCTCAAGTAATATAATTAACCAAAGTCTGGTTGGAGGATCATTAGGGTTATATGTAACTGGAAATTTTAGTCTCTCAAGTAGCAGCGAAATTGATGCCAATATTCTGGTGGAAGGAAGTTTGGTGGGAGCTGCTAGTAGTGTTATAATTAAGGGCAGTTTAATAGCGAATAATAATATATCATTTAATAGTCAGGCTCATATTTACTACCAGCCTTCCGTCGTATCAATTACTCAGCTTTTTTGGTCAACCCCTTCCCGTCCTTCGGATGTCCGTTATTATTTGGAATAAATATATTCTGTATAAATCCCAATTTGTGTCATAGTTGTCCAATTTTTATATTATGATACAAATTGTGGTTTATTCTTTCACCATCATATTCTCTCATAAAATCAATTCAAGACCATCTCGCATCTAAAATCACAACTATCAACAAGTAATTATTGTCTTAATCTTCAGAACCTTTTGCTATCCATTTGGCATATAAATTGAAGCATGGTAACGTATCTAAATTCTCTAAATGCGATAAATTCGATTTTATAATAATAACTATGATAGGAGGATGATATGGGCAAGGCGTTACTGATTTTTCTTCTTGGAAGTATGGCTATTTTTGGTGTCATTAATATTTTTAACAATAATAATATCAAAAACGCATTAAATACTTCTGTAAGTTATTACAGCGATACCCAGGCAAGAAATATAGGCAATAGTGCCATGCAAATGATACTTTCTCAGCTATCCGATAGTAACAGTTGGAGGGTTTCATCCGCTTCCCCCCAAACAATAAATTTATTTAACGGTTCAGCAAATTATTATATCAAAGATACTTCATTTGCTGGTGACTCACTGGTAAAAGTAAATGTTTTAGCAAATTATAGGGGCACTCAAAAAACTATAATCTCCTATTTTAAATCTCCTCAGTCTGCTTCTTCCCCTTCAAGTTATGCTCTCTTTTCTGGCGGGAGCTTAAATGTTAACGGCGGTATAAATGTGTCAAGCCCTACTGGTGTCAATGCCAATGTTTTCTCTAATGGAAATATTAATATAAACGGTGGCGGAAATAATTCAATTGCCGGCTTTCTAAATTATACCGGTACCTTAAATGCAAATGGATTTAAACTGTCAAACATCATCCCCCCCGTTAATCCAAATGGGCTTCCGGCTTATGGACAATCAGCAGCCGTTCCGGCACCAACCTTCGATCCTGCCTATTATCAGAACCTGGCTACTTACCAGTATCCTCCCAATGCAACTATAAATAATCTCACTATTCATTTTAGTACTAATAAAGCTACCCCCAGTGTATATTATGCTCCCGGTGATCTTAATTTAAATGGAGTAAAATTTGACGGGTACGGTGTTATTTGTGTTAACGGTAATCTGAATTTAAATGGTATTGTCGCAAATACTAACCCAAATGGAAGTTCCCTGGCACTTTTTGTAGTTAAAAATGTCAACGCTAACAGTGCAAACATTCAGTTAAACATTTTCTCTATGGGACAAATAAATTATAATGGCGGCTTAAATGTCAACGGGAGTATAGTGGCAGGTAGTACTGGAAGTTTCAATGGGTCATTAAATATAAATTATAACCCGGCTGTTTCATCTGTTTTGCCTCCTTCATGGAATACTGCTCAAAATCGCCCCTCTGATGTACGCTACTACCTGGAATAAATTTTAAT
This sequence comes from Ignavibacteriaceae bacterium, assembly GCA_031292435.1. Classification (GTDB taxonomy): domain Bacteria; phylum Bacteroidota; class Ignavibacteria; order Ignavibacteriales; family Ignavibacteriaceae; genus Fen-1301. The sequence continues at coordinate 2,773 of JARLHD010000073.1, read as the reverse complement.
TGTCCCTTCTCATTTTATTTTTGACTTAGAAAGGATTAAATATTCCGGATAATTTATTATTTCGTCATAACACGTTTTGTTAATGCACCTGGAGCTCCGGGAGGAATTTGTCTTGCTACAAAGTTGGTATTGTTGTTATCAATCCATGTGAAGTCATCACTGGTAACCTGGCCATCACCGTTTACGTCATTAGCAATATGAAAATCAAAATTCGCGTTATCATTATCTACGCCTGTGAAGTCATCACTGGTTATCTGACCATCTTGACTTACATCGCCGCTATATATACAATACTTGCCACTATGAATTGCAAGTGGAGGATTGCTTCCGTCAGTATATGCTTGACCAAGACCTGTTGTAAAATCATAACTTAATACACCGCTTGTGAAACTGACCGCTGAAGCACTCCAGGTCTCTAATGTAGTTAGAGATTTTACTACTATGTAATAGGGCGAAATACTATTTAATAAAGAAGTAAAATTATTTATATTACTAAATCCTGCATTACTTAAAGTTGCTGTTTTTGACTCAATCAAAGCATATGGGGTAATAGAATTATGCAGCTCAATTGTAACTGAAGGAGTGGTAGTCATTGCTGTTTTACCTGAAACAAACATGGCTTCTAATAATGCAGTTAGACTAAGTGAGAACTGGCTGTAATTTAATGCTGCAGTTAAAGTATCATTGTTAATGTTTGCATCACTTCCTAATGAAGTATAACATTTTGCAGCATATAACTGCGCCGTAGGGTTAAATGTCGCATCAAAAGTAATCTGTTGTGTTGTCCCTGCATTTAAAGTTAACGATTTGGTGCTTGTATAAACAAGGGAACTGGAAGCATTATAAATTTTCAATGTTGCGTTAAAAGCAGATACCTGGTTGTTTGATCCGTAATTAGCAATAGTAACTTTGGGTGCAATATTAGTAGTCAGGTTGTTGTATGTTCCTCCCTGTGGATAGTCTATTGTTGAAGGTCCTACGTCATTAGCAAGCGTCAGTCCCGGCTCGATCATCACTCTGAATGTATTATCGGTTAAAGTAAAATTAGTCCAGTTTGAAGATCCTGTTGGGAAAGTAAAGTAAAATGTACTGTCCCGGATCGGGCCTTCAGTTTGATAAGCAAAACCAAGATTTGTAGTGCCGGTCTGAGTTACTCCCACATAGAAATTTCCATTTACAGTTACTTTAGGATTAACAATTAGTGTCGATATCCCCGCTGTGGAAGTTTTTAAAGTTGATTGCCAAAGAAGTGTACCTGGAGTTCCGCCCGTCCCTGTTGCATCCCAGATGCCTATCTTATATGGCTGTCCGGCAAAAGTGAAGTTAACACCAACCTGGCTGATTGAAGCAGATGAACTTGTGTGAAACTTTACCGCAATATCCCCGGTTGTTCCGGTTAATCCCACACCACCATCAACTGAAGCTGGAAATGGTCCGTATGCATATGAATATGTGTTCGGTGTGGTTTGCTGAATTACTGTAATTGTATTGTTTGTATTAATAAAATCAGGGGGTACTGAAACTTTTATCGTATCCATACCTGCAATAGTTGGTGTCCATGAAGTAAATGTTATTAGTTGACTATTGCCTGAAAGCAGGGTTACTATCGTTATTGAATCGGTTAATGTATTGGCACCTGTAATATTTAATTTAACCTTTAAATTAGATAGGTCGTTATCCCCTCCATTCTGAATTACTGCAGATACCTTATTAGGAGTACCATATGGAACCGGCAGCTTGCCTAATGTATAAACCTGCACAACCGATGCCTCATTAATAATTGTATATCCTAAATATGTTTCAGGTCTGAAACTTGAGTTCCCGAGTGTTGGAGATGTAGAAGTATTTGATTGACCCGCTATACTGCCGTTTGTTAAAGCGGCTGTGGTATTTACAGCAGTACCTGTACTTAAAGAATTGGTTGGATTTGAATAATCAAATCCAATATATAACCCGCCCCCTGTATAGGTAAATGCGCTGGGATTAGATAGTGTTTCATCATAATAATAGGAAGAAGGGTTTGTGAAATTAGTGTTGTTATCAACTAAAGTCATTGTACTGATGTCAGTACTCCAGGTTGTGCCTTTTTGATTTGTAACATTCGTAGTGTTTTGAAAATATATTTTTAATGTTCCATTAACTGATGTGCTTCCGGGATTATTATAAGTCCATGCTATATCGGTAAAATTTATCCCGCTTGGAATTCCCACGGTTGCCATTTCAGCCGGGGTTATTAGGTATACTTCCCTTTCATATCTATAGGTACCTTCCGGTGCAGCTGCACTTGTTGTATTTGAACCATCGCTTGGCAATGTTAAATGATTGGACTGGATACCATAATTATTTTTTCCCTTACTCTTTGAGGTTATAGGATTGATTCTTGAACTCTCCAAATTGGATATTTTTTTACTGGACTGGTCTTGTGCCAATAAAAAGAGGGGAAAAATGAATATAAACACTAGAATAGATGTACTTTTTAACATAGTATCCTCAAATTGTTTAATATAACTCTTATCCCCCAATTTGTAACTGTGCCTAATGAATTAATAAAAATAATACAAAAATTGAACCGATAAATCTCCCTCACTATTTCCCTCTGATTTCGGATCTATCCTGTGAAAATTATTTACATTTTTTCATTTTTTGTAACCATTGATACAAAAATTGGAATAATGAGATATATAATCACAGTCCCCCTTATTTTAAAAATTTAGTATGTATTTACTAATATGATATAAAACCTTCTTATTTTGAGACATAATATTGTCTTTTT
>JARLHD010000532.1 GCA_031292435.1 Ignavibacteriaceae bacterium | reverse complement strand
ATATTGTGTGAACAGTGAAGATAAGGGAGGGATGAATGATATTTATTCATCCACAATGCCTCATTTAGATTATAAAGTATTGGCGGATCTGGTAATTCAACTGCACAAGACACTTGATTTTGAATCGGTAAGACTAACAGGAGGAGAGCCGATGCTTTATCAAAACCTTATTCCTTTTATTCAGGTACTTAAATCATCGGGCATAAAGAATGTAAAGATGACCACCAACGGGTTTAATCTTAAGCAGAAAGCGGAGGGGCTGGCTGAAGTGGGCGTAAAGGATATCAACATTTCGCTGGATGCTATAGATCCCGAGATATTCAGAGTTATTTCAAGAAGAAATTCCCATAAACATGTAATTGATGGAATAGAAGCAGCGATAAAGAATGGGATATCAGTTAAGCTTAATGCGGTTATAATGCGCGGGTTGAATGAAAACCAGATAGTACCTTTGCTTGAATACGCGATACAGAAGAATATCGGGTTACGGTATCTTGAGCTTATGAGGATGGGACATTTTTACTCGAAGAATTTTAGTGAGTACTTCTTCCCAATGGAGGAAATTCTTTCAGTGATAAGCAATATATATCCTCTTGCAACATCTGCATACAGAAATCCATCGGCAACAGCTAAGATATTTCAATTAGAGAATGGATATGAGTTTGGAATAATTGCTAATGAATCAGAACCATTCTGTTCTGACTGTGACAGGCTAAGACTGGACAGTTCAGGAAATATTTACGGATGCCTGAGCGAAGAGAAGAGCGAATTTATTGCAGACATTGCAGGTGATGAAACTAAATTGACAGAGAAATTGGCTGAAGCACTTAAACACAAACAACCATTGAAGTTTAAGGGGAGTCCTTTGAAGATGATATCGATCGGAGGGTAGTGTTGAGGCGTAACTTAAATATAACCAATCAGGAATAGATGAAATTAAAGATAAGAACATATGCATCTGTGAAGGAGGTATTCGGAGAGAGTTTTGAACTTGAGTTAGACGGGGTGAGTACTGTGGGAGAGTTGAAGAAAAAGATTATCTCCATGAGACCTGAATCTGCGGGGCTGATTAACATATGCCGTTTTGCAGTAAGAGAAACAATTGTAAATGATAAGACGCAAATAAAGGAAGATGAGCATGTCCACATTATCCCCCCAGCCAGTGGCGGCTGAAGTAGAGTTTATCACCGAGAGGCCAATAGACATTGAAAAGATATTTCATGATGCTCATCGTCCCGGAGCGGGAGGGATAGTTTTGTTTTGTGGAGAGGTAAGGGATAATCATGCGGGGAAAGCTGTAAAGCATTTGGTTTATGAAGCATATACTGCAATGGCGGAGAAGGTAATAAGAGAAATTGTCGAGACTGCGATTAAGAAATGGGGCTTACAATATGCGTATTCATTACACCGAATAGGAAGGCTGAATATATCGGCATGTGCAGTAGCAGTAGTGACAGCTCATGCTCACAGGAAGGAAGCGTACGAAGCGAATCAGTATATTATAGACAGGATAAAGCATGAGGCTCCGATCTGGAAGTGTGAATATTATGAAGACGGCACCCATGAGTGGGGAAAGAACTGCTAGGGGTTATTTTAGCAGAAGCATTTTTTTTGTATTAACGTATGCTCCTGCTCTTATTGAGTAGAAATAAATTCCAGAACTTAATCTTGATGCATTAAAGTTAATTCTATATTTGCCTTCATCCTGATCAATATCAACAAGTTTGGCAACTTCCCGTCCCAGAATGTCAAATACTTTTATCTCAACGTGAGACCTAACAGGAAGCGTATACTCAATATTAGTCTGAGGATTAAAAGGATTCGGATAATTGTTCGATAAGTAATAATCAGCCAAACCATGAGCCGTTTTAACAGAATCTATTGTATGTGTAGACAAATATTCTCCAACAATAAAAGCCGGCTCCAATAAATACTCTGTTTTATTTCCATATTTATTCTGAATGACTATTCTCATATCTACTGACGTCTTGTCATATTTGTCAAGTCCGGAAGCATTAAATGAAAACATATATTGATAGTTTCCTATGCCTTGAATACCTACAGATTTCAGTACATCCCAATTCGAACCAAGTGAGCTTTTAATAAATATTGAAGCGACACCTGCTTTATCCCCTGGATTTTTTATGTTGTCACGAAAAGTTATTATTACCTGACCAGTTTCTTTCGGATCAAGTTTGCTTACAGGATTTCCCAGGCAATTTAATATTTGAAGATTTGTTATTTCAGGAATTGAATAATAATTCTGATCCAATGCAAATTCAGAGGTTAATGTTGCTTTACCATAATTACTATTAACTGTATAGTGATTATCCTTAAGAATGAATTTGTAATTTCCCTGATCTAAATAGTATCGTTTCCCGCTATTAAAATATCCGGAGTCTATCAGAATTCCAGTGCTGTTTGTAAATATGAATGAAGCATATTTCATGTCCAGATTTCTTTGTTCACCACACTGACCTAAAAAGAGAGAATAATTCGTATAAGTAAATTTGCCCTCGTAGAATCCTATTAGATTATTATTTAGAGGAATAACTGCACCGTCCCCAAGATTAAGTGTCCCCTTGTTGGGGGAAGTGAAATAAGTAGCCGTATCAAAAAAATCAGGTTTTTGAATTCTGAAAGAGTCTGCATCAATAAATATTGGACTTAAGTTAAACCATGAATTTGACCCGAACATATCGGAATCATCAGTATCTGTAAGAAGGTAAATTCCATATTCATAGTCTTTTGTATTAGGAGGGGTCATATATAAGGTCCCTGACCAGCACCTAGCATTAATATCGGCATAATCTATTCCGCCTGAATACTTATCTCCGAAACCAAATCCAGCAGATTGGGTTGGTTTATCCGGCCGGAGATTAAGATTTATTTTCTGGCTTAGAAAATCTGAACGTTTATTTGAAAAGATTATATCATTGGAAATTCCATAAATATAAGGATATTGAATAAGTCTTATTCTGTTAGGAGGAATTTGTTCCTTCTGAAACTGTGCTGCAATAATTGATATGTTATCAGGTAAAGCAGATGATTTTATATAAACATTATTACTAATTCCAATAATTCCTACTCCACCTCCTATAGTTGAATCAGTATTTTTTATGTATACGGCGTTCTTAATATTATTTAAATTATTGAAATCATTTCCTGACTCATCAACCCCCTTATAATCGATATTATAAATAGATTCAGAAAAATTAATATTTATCACATTAGATTTTCCAACAATAACTCCTTCCATATATAAGAATTTTTCACCAAGGCGGACCCCATTATTAATATTATCATTCATCGCCCATATATCATATTTTCCAGAAGGTATTGCAAATTTACACGTTTTGGAAAACCAGTCATATGATGGAATTAGATCACTGTAAAGGCTAAATCCCTGTTTCAAAATGCTAAATGTTACATAGGGACTGTCAAAATTCAGTGTTAAGAATGATGTTTTTGTAAAGGCCCATGGAATCTTTACCTCATTATCTCCAGTAATGACATTTAGTCTACCCCAATAAAAAGGCTGTGCCGGCTGATTGTCCGGAACAACAGAATTATCGACAGACAGTTGCAATATTAATTTTGTTGTGTCATCGGGATTAAGAGAAAAATTATTAGGATTTGCACTTACAGTTATCCCAGAAAATAATCCTTCAATATTGACTGAATAATATCTTGCTGAAGAAGATTTGTTGATTATCAGCATCGTATCTGTATTAATCCAGTTGTTTTCATTCTGATCATCCAATCCGAAACTCAATGATGAAGGGATTGTAATAGTTTGGGCAGTAACGGATTTATAGGCGTTTACAATTCCACATCCCTGAGTCATAACATCAAGGTTAATATCTTTTGCTGTTGACATAATAGCTGATTTAATCATGGCGGGAGACCAATCTTTATGCTGCTTTTTGATCAGAGCACAGACTCCAGCAATATGAGGGGTTGCCATAGATGTGCCGCTGAGGATCTGATATGAATCATTAAGATAGGTTGATTTTATATTAGAACCTGGAGCAAGAATATCCGGTTTAATTGTATAAGCATCAGTTGTTGGTCCCTTAGAACTAAAATAGGATAAATAGTTTGATTTGTCTGTGGAGCCAACAGTAATTGCGTCTGCGGCACAGCCAGGACTCCCAATAGTACCATATTTCCCTGAATTTCCGGCCGCTATACAAAATACTACTCCGATACTTACAGCATTGTTAACAGCGGTTGAAAGTGCATCATTTGGATCCCCCAAACCACCGAGGCTCATATTAGCCACATCAACTTTATCATCAGAATTACCATCATTGTTAGGATCTACAACTCTTTCTATTCCAGCTATAATATTTGATTCAGAACCTGTGCCTGAAGCATCCAGAACTTTGTATGCAAGAAGAAGCGCATTGGGGGCAACTCCTTTTATAGAATCAGTATTGGCAGCAACAATTCCCGCTACATGGGTCCCATGCCCATTATCATCCATCGGATCATTATCTTTATTTACAAAATCATATCCACCAATTACCTTAAAACCCGGACCAAATCCTTTCCCAAGAGCAGGATGCAAATAATCTATTCCAGTATCTAAAATTGCTACTTTTATGCTGTCTCCCTTATTCCCGTAAACAATCCAGACTGAATCAGCTTCGATAAGATGAACACTCTCTGTCAAATTCGCTTTATATACTTTATCCATATGAACTTGTTTAACATAATCAAGGGATTCTATTCCTGAAACAATTGCCCTGGGAATAGTTAGGGCTGTTCCGAAAAGTATTTTATAATACACTCCATTTATCTGAGGTTCGTTAATTTTAATATTGAGCTGATTCTGAACTGAATTGGAAAGTTTAGAAATATCAGCATTAAACTGAGATTGAATTGATTGGTAAAGGGCACTGTTTATTCTTTTTAAACCGGGGGATTGCTGTCTGATAAAAAGAGGTGGTTCTTTGAACTCAACAATGACATTAAGTTTTTCTGTTAAATCTATTTCATGAATGAATGAAGTATCTTTCCCCAAATAATTAACATATACATGTCCAGGTTTTTGGAAATTAATTTTAGGATGTATTATCTTTTGTGCATTTGAAGAATTAAACAAAATAGTGCTAACAAGAAGGAGGAAGAAAATATTTTTAATATTCACAAAGCCTCAATAAGTTGTTTGAATGTAGAGAAATAAACCAATCCTATATAATATTACATTAAAAAAAATTAAATAGCAATAAATAATCTTACTACAAATTATTATAATGCAATAAATAATTAAAATATCTGTTTGAAATTCGAGGATAAATTCTCATAATTGAAAAAGGGGTGAGAAGCCGAAATTCTTAATAATGATAAAATATGTATGGCTTTGATATTGAATTAGTTATGATTAAAGTGGATTAATGGCTGGCATGGAAATTGTTATCTTTTGTTTTGACAATGGACCGAGACAAGTATATTGAAGTCCATACATTATCTTACCCACCACAAATTATCAATCCACGGATTTTTACTGATTTTCACGGATATTTACGGATTTCTCTCGTTACTCTACCGGGGAAGAGCCTTTGCCGAGCATAGGACGGGCATATCCCATATGAATCAAAGGTAAATCAGAGCTGGAGAGAATCCGCGAGGGGGATGGGATGATTATATTAAAAAAATACCCCGAACAAGCTACATATGCTTATCCGGGGTTTATTGTTTACAAATCCGAAGATTTATTTTTTCAATTGCGGAAATTATTTAATGAGAATAAGTTTCTTTACGCTGGTATAGTTTCCTGCTGTTAGTTTATATAAATAGACGCCAGAGGGCAAATTACCGGCAATAAAATTAACGGAGTAAATACCGGGAGCTTTTTCTTCATTTAATAAAGTAGTTACTTCCCTACCCAGCATATCATAAATTTTCAGTATTACATGACTTTGAGAAGGGATAGAATATTTTATTGTTGTTGATGGATTGAAAGGATTAGGGTAATTCTGTGCTAATTCAAATTGATAGGGGATGGGATTTTTAGAATTATCAACTGATGTAATTATGGAATTATATTTTGATCTTGCGTTTGCAAAGGTAGTCCTGAGATTGTCAACGCTGATATCGGCAGCAATAGCAAAGGCGACATCGATGGAGCCATTGGAAGGAATAGTATAAGGACCGGAGGAGGTAACATTGGCAATGTCTGATGGACCGGCGGATAGGGTAGTTAATCCAGAAGAGAGGGCGGTCCATTTTTCATGTTCAGTATAGCCGAACGTTGAATTCAAAATAGCATAGAAGCCATAGTTACTTGCCGAGAGAAGTCCGATTCCGATTGTGGTATCAGGAACCAAGCCCTGATGGTGGACATATCCGAAGCTGCCGATGTTATCATACGCAGTCAGATCGTTATCGCCGGAGCCTTCGATCATATCCCAGTCGAAATAAAGTCCTGCAAATAAATTGGAGATAGCGGAGTTGGAAGTATTGGTTATGGTATAGCGAAGGATAATAAAATTCTGATCAGCAGGATCAATGTATGAATAGGACTGAAGTTTGATATCCACGCCTAATTTCTGAACGGCTACATTATCATTAAATTCAGTGATGCCCTGTATATTGCTTATGCTGCCGGGGATGCTGATCTTAAATGGCTGAACATTCTGGAAACTTATTATTTCTTCATTTTGGGTTGAATCTCTTATTTGATTAAGAATTTTAGTTGGAGAAATACCAAGCATAAAGGAACCTTCAAACATATAATTAGGACCATCACCGAAATGGAAGCCAGTCCCCTGCAGATCATTGGGATAATCATTATAACCAAAGTTGCCGTTGCTGGTAATAGTTAGAGCGATATTATTACCGGACTGGGTTGCATAATTAGGATTTCCTGTTACTGATATCCACTGAAAATCTGAATAGGT
>JARLHD010000531.1 GCA_031292435.1 Ignavibacteriaceae bacterium | reverse complement strand
CGGACACGTTTAATACCGGTAGCGACCGCACTAGCCCTTCCATGAGCGGCTTCCTGCATATCGACGTTCATATAATTATATGCAAAGACGGAACATCCAACGGGTGCAACGCCAATTGTATTTTCCTGAATACCTAATTCCTCAACAACTTCCATAATTAATTTATGAACTATACTATGACCGCATCCGGGGCAATAATGGAGGGGAGTGTCGGTTATAGTAGAAGGTTTTTTATAAACGCATTCAAGATCTTCAAGTAATAATTCGGATTCCATCATATCTCCTAAATTACGCCGACGTTTTGATTTTCAATTATGGTTTCAATTTCTTCGAGTACATCTTCAGGTGAAGGAATCATTCCTCCCATTCTTCCTTTAAAGTGAACGGGCTTAATTCCGTTAACAGCAAGCGCGACGTCCTCAACCATTTGTCCCGCATTCATTTCAACGACCAGCAAAAAGTCAGCGTTTTGTGCCAAATCTTTTATTTTTATTGAAGGAAACGGATAAAGAGTAATTGGTCTGAGGAGACCGACCTTAATACCTTTTTCACGACCGAGTTCAACAGTTTTCTGACAAACTCTTGCAGAGAGACCGAAAGCAACGAGGATTACTTCTGCGTCAGACGTTTGAAATTCTTCGAAGCGAACTTCGCTATGGAGTTTTTTATAATTATCCTGAAGTTGGAGATTTATCTCTTCCATTTTTTCAGACTGCATATGAAGAGAGGTAATAATATTTCTTTCACGGGAAGCAGGTTTGCCGATTGTTGACCAATCAGGAATTGTATGAGGAAGGGAACCCTCTTCAGGAAGGTTGACTTTTTCCATCATTTGACCGAGTGCACCGTCTGACAAAATCATGGCGGGCATGCGGTATTTTTCCGCAAGTTGAAATCCTAGGAAAACAAAGTCCGCCATTTCCTGCACTGAGGAAGGAGCTAAAACTATTAGATGGTAATCGCCATGACCGCCACCTTTGACTGCTTGAAAATAATCACCCTGAGACGGCTGGATGGTACCAAGACCCGGTCCACCGCGAACAACGTTAACCACGAGGCATGGGAGCTGTGCAGCGGCAATGTAGGACAAACCTTCCTGCATTAAACTAATTCCAGGGGAAGATGAAGTAGTCATGACTCTTGCGCCGGCACCGGCGGCACCATAGATCATATTGATTGCGGCGACTTCACTTTCTGCCTGGAGGACAATTCCATTACGTTTAGGGATTTCGACTTCAAAATACTCGAGAATTTCCGATTGAGGAGTAATAGGGTAGCCAAAATAAGCGTCCATACCGGCTCTAATTGCAGCCTCGGCAAGAGCTTCATTCCCTTTCATTAACCTAGCTTCGTTATTTTTATTAATTTCTTCCATATTTTTTCCTTATACAGCTGCCACAGCAGGAGTAATTTTTTTAGCTGTTTTTGGCTGACGATAAACGGTAATGGCGGATTCGGGACAGATTATTGCGCAATTTATACACCCTGTGCAATTATCCTTGATTAATTCCGCATATTTATACCCATTTAAATTGATATGGCTTGATAATCCGAGGCTTTCCTGAGGACATGCGTTGATACAAAGCTCACATCCTTTGCAAACCTCCAGTCCAATAATAACAGTTCCTCTAATCATATAAACTTCAAATTTATTAAGAAAACATTTTGGTTTAATTTGGGCAAGTTATATGCCAACCTATTAAATCATTTTAAGTAAAGAATTTAATATTAATTGCCATAAATAAGAAGCAATTTGAAATAAATCTTCTTAATTCCGAGAAGGGAAAAATGTTAAAAAAGAAGCTAAAATCGTGGTTTTATAGATTCTATATAATAACTTCTGAATTTTTGAAATCCTGAAGATGGATTATGAGAGTATCAAATTTTTAACGGCTGATACCCAAGCGGGAGTGTCGTTTAGACTTTCAACCAACTGAAGGCGGGTACCACCATTTTTCTTAAACAAAATGGCATAATCACTTCCTACCTCAACGATAGTTTCAAGACAATCGGCAACAAAGGCGGGACTGAAAACGAGAAGCTTTTTAATCCCCTTTTGGGCAAGGTCGATTATTACTTTATCGGTAAAAGGCTCAAGCCATTTTTTATTAAGGCGTGACTGGAAACAGACAGTATATTTTTCTTTAGGGATATTTAATTTTCCAGCCAGCAATCTTGTGGTAGCATAACAGGCTGCTTTATAACAATATTTATTAGATTCATTAATTTCAAATTCACAATTATGATCCGAACATGGCTTACCATCGACATAAACTTTGTCGACATGCCTTACAGGCAAGCCATGATAACTGAAGAGAATATGATCATAATCTGCAGGATTATATTTCAGACCTTGTTCAACAATAGAATTTATATATTCATTATTATTATAGAACTGGGTAATTATTTTTAATTCAGGAATTACCCACCACCGTTTAATAATTTTAAGGGTTTTTTCAATTGCAGAGCCGGAGCTTGCTGATGCATACTGCGGAAAAAGCGGAAGAATAATTATACGTTCATAACCTCTCTTTTGCATTTTTCCGAGAACTTTATCCAATGACGGGCTTTGGTAACGCATGGCGAGTTCAACTTCAAAATTATTACCAAGCGCAGACTGGACTTTTTCTTTAAGACTTTCACTATAAAACAGAAGAGGCGAGCCTTTATCTGTCCAAAGTTTCTGGTAAAGTTTTGCAGATTTAGGAGCGCGGAAAGGAACTATAATTATGTTAACAAGAATTTTTCTCAAAAGGTACGGGATATCAATTACGCGGGGATCATTCAGAAACTCTGACAGATATTTTCTGACATCATGAACCGAAGGACTATCGGGAGTTCCCAGCTGAATTAATAATACACCTGTCATTTAAAGAAACCCCCTATTGTATAAAAAAGCAGTAATTTCCTAAGCATAAAATTCCTTTAAATTTTAATACCTGAATATACAAATGTAAATTTATTGAAGATAATTAAAAATATATTAGGTATTTTTTAGAAAGGACAAATTGTGACTTATGAAATTTGATGTTGACATTAAAGAATTGAAACTGAGTACTTCCACAGAGGAGAAAGTTCTATTAAAAGATATTTGTTTTAATCTTGGTGAAAATTGCATTTATACAATATTGGGGAAAAACGGGTGCGGCAAAACTACATTAATTAAATCGTTAGCAGGATTACTGGACAAAAGATTTTATATAATTAATGGAAAGATCCTAGCAGATAATATTGATATATGTTCTGCTGGCGAGAGTGAATTATTAAATATCCGGAAGAATAAAATTAAATATGTATTTCAGGACGCAGTAAACAGTTTTGACCCTTTGAGGAAATCAGGATATTATTTTGAGAGATTCGGGCTTGATAAAGATGAATCGGAGAATCTATTGAGCTACTTTTTACTCCCCCAATTAAATGAAATAGGTATTATGTATCCTTACGAATTAAGCGGTGGGATGGCACAGCGGTTAAGTTTTGTAATTTCTTTATTAATGAAGCCGGAATTATTAATACTTGATGAACCAACTTCCGGGATCGATCCAGCAATTGCCAACCTCTTCTTATTAAAAATTAAGGAATTTGTATCAGGGAATAAAAAAACAGTTTTACTTGTTACGCAGGATATTGAATTTGCAAAATCGACAAGTGGATTTATTGCTCATATCGATAGCGGCACACTTTCTAATTTCAAACCGAATAAAGAATATTTCGGATCTGAAGAAATATTATTTAAAAAGAGTGTGAGAAGTAATGAATGAGCTATTGAAAGTTGAAAACGTATCGTATAAAATTGAAACCGGGAAGTCCATATTAAAGAATATATCGTTTGAATTAAATAAAGGAGACATATTGGGGATAGCGGGAGAATCGGGGAGCGGAAAGACCACGCTGGGAAAAATAATTACCGGTTTACTTTCTCCTACAGAAGGGAAAATTATATTTAGTAAACCTCCCCAATGGGAGCATACAAAGGCATCACCAATACAAATGCTATTCCAGAATAACGGGGAAATATTGAACCCTTTCCGTAGAATTGATTCTATTGTTAAAGAAGCGCTGAGGATAAGGTATGGGGCGAGCAAGGATATTAATAAGGAGGCTGATAAAATATTTTTATCACTGAATATTGAAGAAAATTTACGAAGGAGAAAGGG
>JARLHD010000072.1 GCA_031292435.1 Ignavibacteriaceae bacterium | reverse complement strand
TCAGGATTAACATTTACAATAACCTCAAGTAACAATCCACTTCCGGTAGCGATCTCGATGAGTCCTTCATCAGCAGCAACAGGAAGTAGTTCTTTCACATTATCCGTAACTGGAACCAGTTTCATTTCTTCATCAGTTGTAAAATGGAATGGTACAAGTCTTACAACAACTTATGTTTCAGGTACACAGCTTAATGCAACTGTACCTGCGGCAGATGTCGCTTCAGCAGGGACTGCAACAGTAACTGTATTTACACCAACTCCAGGTGGCGGAACTTCATCAGGGCTTACATTTACAATTTATACTGTATCAAGTAATGTGAACCTAACGATGGGAAATCCAAGTGGAGCAACTACTGATATTAATAATCCTCATAATTATTTATTGGATAAACCACAGTTTTGTGCTGCTTATGATCGCGATAAAGGAATTCCTATCTGGACAAGCTGGCAGGTTAATTCAACATGGGTTAACGGACCTGGCGTAAGGAAAGATAATTTTATTCCTGATAATACATTACCTTCTGCATGGTACCATGTTGTTACAGGTGACTATACAGGATCGAATTTTTCACGCGGACATATGTGTCCTTCAGCTGATAGAATAGTTACACAGGCTGATAATGATGCCGTATTTGTAATGACAAATATGATACCACAAAACCAGAATAATAATGGTGGTGTTTGGGAACAGCTTGAAAATTATGAACGCACATTAGCAAATGCAGGCAATGTACTTTATATTATAAGCGGCGGTTACGGTTCGGGTGGAACAGATCTTAATGGAACAGTACAAACCACTATTGCAGGCGGCAAAGTAACAGTACCTGCAAAAACCTGGAAAGTAATCATGGTCCTCCCTGCAGGTACAAATGATGTTTCACGTGTTACTACCAGTACTAGATGTATTGCGGTTATTATGAATAATGATAATGGACCATTCAATAGCTGGGGTACGTATAGGGTAAGTGTTGATTACATTGAATCCTTAACAGGATTTGATTTCTTTTCTAATGTATCCCCTACAATTCAGGCTGCGATTGAATCTGTAGTAGATAACGGTCCTACACAATAGGAAGACAAATATTCCAAATTTAAAAGCATGTCTCAGATATGAGGCATGCTTTTTTAATAATTGGGTGTATCCGTGAATTGAGTAATTACCTATATTTATCAGGTTTGCATTTGTTTTGTGGAAATTACAGTAATATTGCCGGAAGGAGCTCTGCCGGTTATATAAACATCAATGTATATTTTACCTTTCCTAAATACTCTGATTTCAGTAAGGCTGTTCTTAATAACAGAAACCAGATTTCTGAATCGGGCAACTCTTTTTTTATCCACATCTGTATGCCAATCCTGATCTAATGTCGGAGTAGAAAACAAGAAATCGAAATCAAAATCTTCTATATAATCTTCCGGGGATCCTTTCATGAGATTAAGCATATTCGCTTTGTTTATGCTTGTTCTTTTTGTATCGTTAAAAATAAATATCTCGAAAGGGTAATCCAGTTCCGTCTGGTAAAGAAGACCTTTGCTTGAATCATTGAGATTTTTTAGAAGTTCATTATCCATCAGCATATAAATACCGCTTGTTGTGTTCATTTCATATTCATTAACTTAAACACGGAACAATCACTATCCAAATTAAGCCAAGATTATTTATTTAAAAGAAGATCTATTTTCTCACATAATCAACATGCAATGACTTATATTCTTTACTATTCTTGTCAATATTAAACATTTCCATAATCATATGGTTATCATCCACCATTTGCATAGTCTGGCGGTATGGTACATCCGTATTTTGCATTGGATCGAACATAGTTCCGACATAAGTGATAGTTTTGGTACCATTGTCATATTTTCCTTCAGCGTGCATAATACCCGTTCCCATGTTATCAATCCAAGTATTAATATAAACATTTTTTGCGTTATCATACCCATCTGTACTAATTCCTTCAAATGGCATTCCCATGACATTACCTGAATATTTGGATTGCATATATCTTCCACCTAAGATCATTTCGGATTTACAGGTACCCACAGATTTCGTAGGCACAGAATTGGGTGCCTGCCACATCTCCATCGTGGTCGTCCATTCCCCTACATTCTTGGCCATCATCTTATGAGTATTCGATGGTGTCATATAATCCATCCATTTTTGCTGGGCCGCTGCTTGTTCCTCTTTATTCTCCTGTGCAAAAACTAAAGGTGATAACCTGAAAAATAAAGCCAAAAAACAAAAATAAAACAGCTGTTTCATAGAGCCTCCTTAATAATTATGATTAAAAATTCCCTGGCTATTCCAGTACACTTATATAAATTATTTTAATAATATTTAAGTACATTAGCTGTTAATCAGGGCACGAATTAATTAATTTATTCTCTGTTTTAATTAAGAAATTTGATTAAACTATTTCTTAATTTATTGTTTAACGAATCTATAAACTATTTGAAAACTATTGATATGCAAAAAACTATTATTTTGACCATTAGTGCCATCCTTTTAATAAATTCTGCTCTGTTCTTTGCGCAGAATTCGAAATCTTCTCCAGATTCTTTGAAGGATATTTCTTTAGCTGGTTTGAAGTTCAGAAGTATAGGACCCGCATTAACAGGGGGTAGAGTAATAGATATTGCTGTAAACCTTCAGGATCACTCTGAATATTTTATTGCATCAGGCAGCGGTTCTCTTTGGAAAACTTCAAATAATGGCATTACATTTTCACCTGTTTTTGAAAACCAGAAGACATTTGCAATTGGCAGTGTAAGTATCGATCCAACCAATCCTAACATTGTTTGGGCTGGTACCGGCGAGAACAGTAACCATTACAATGTCGCTTATGGGGATGGGATTTACAAAAGCGAAGATGGAGGTGAAAGTTGGAAAAACATGGGTATTAAAACGTCCGAGCATATAGGCGGAATTGCAATCGATCCCATTAATTCTAACCAGGTCTATGTTGCTGCTATGGGTTCACTCCGCAAAGAAGGAGGGGATAGGGGAATATTTAAAACTACAGACGGCGGAAAAACATGGAGTAATGTTTTATTCATTAGTAAATACACAGGATGCTATGAAGTGCATATGGATCCAAGGTTCCCAAATATTCTTTATGCTGTTGCTGATCAGCGCATGAGAAATTTATATACAGGTATAAACGGTGGTCCTGAAAGCGGCATTTACCGAACTACAGATTATGGAGCTACATGGGATAAAATGAAAAACGGTCTTCCAACTGAAGATGTTGGCCGTATCGGAATGTCAGTCTCTCCTGTTAATCCTAATATACTGTATGCAATTGTTGAAGCAAAAAAAGAACAGGGAGTTTATAAAAGTTCTGACCGCGGGGTAAGCTGGACAAAGCAGAGCAGTTATGTTTCTGCATATACTTTCTATTTCCAGAAATTATTCTGCGACACTAAAGAAGTTGATAGAATATACAGCATGGACGTTTTTCTTAAAATAAGTAATGACGGCGGAAAAACATGGGCTAACCTAGGTGAAAAAAATAAACATGTGGATAACCATGTACTGTGGATTGATCCTGATAATAACCTGCATCTTATTTCAGGATGTGATGGTGGTGTATATGAAACATACGACCAGGGGAAGAACTGGGATTTTAAAAGTAACATCCCAATAGCGGAAGTTTATAAAGTAACTACAGATAACCTATCTCCATTTTACAATGTTTATATCGGCACACAGGATAATAACAGCCTGGGAGGACCTTCCCGTACAATAAATTCAAGTGGGATTACAAATCAGGATTGGGTATTTACTCTTGCCGGTGACGGTTTTCAAACACAGGTTGACTGGAAGGATCCTAACATAATCTATGCAGAATCTCAGGATGGAGGTCTGAATAGAGTTAATAAAATATCAGGTGAAAGATTAGATATTAAACCATATGACCTTATCGATACTGCATACCGGTTCGACTGGGACGCCGCTCTCCTTATCTCAGAACATAATAACAATAGGTTATATTTTGGATGTAATAAATTATTCCGAACTGATGATCAGGGTAATAGCTGGAAATTAATCAGTCCTGACCTTACCCTTGGAGTCCCATTGAATTTTCAGAAGCTTATGGGAAGAAGCTGGAGTGTTGATGAACTTGCAAATAAAAGCAGCATGGCACAAATATCTTCAATAGCAGAATCCCCCTTAGATGATAACATTATATATACCGGTTCAGGTGATGGACTAATTTGTTATACTACCGATGGTGGAAATACCTGGACTAAATCAGCTTCTATACCCGGTTTACCTGAATATTCCCGTATACACCAGATAATCGCCTCAAGGTTTAATAAACTGGTTGCTTACGCTGCTTGCCATGATTTTTCGGGTGGCGATTATAATCCCTACCTTTATAAAACAATAGACGGAGGTAAAACCTGGTTCTCTATAAATGCAAATCTTCCTGCCACCGGCAGTACATATACAGTAGCTGAGGATCATGTTGATGCTGACCTATTATTTGTTGGAACTCAATTTGGCATTTTTTATTCGAACTCTGGAGGAAATGAATGGATTCCCTTAAAAACCGGACTACCTACTATGGAAGTAATGAATCTGACAATTCAACGCAGAGAGAACGACCTGGTGGTTTCGACCTTTGGCAGAGGAGTTTATATACTTGATGATTATACTCCATTACGTCAGTTATCAAAAGAAACTCTGCAGAAGGATGCATTTATTTTTCCTATAAAAGATGCACCTATGTATATACCGGCAGCTCCATTTGGATTTAATGGTATTGCGTTTATGGGAGCTAGGTTTTTTACTGCTCCCAATCCTGAAGTTGGCGCTGTGTTCTCTTATTATATAAAGGATGAATATAAATCATTAAAAGAAAAAAGAAGAGATATTGAGAAGGAAAAACAAAAGAAGAGTGAAGACATAAATTTTCCACCTTATGATACGTTAAAAAAAGAAAGCCAGGAGCCTGAAGCATTTTTATTATTCACTATAACAGATGAAAAAGGTAATGTCGTTCGAAAATTAAAGACTAATATTAAAAAAGGAGTGAACAGGATAGTCTGGGATTTCCGTTATAATGCATTTACACCTGTATCAACAGAACCTTTTGATTACTCGGTTCCTTGGAATGAACCTGATAAAGGCTATATGGCAATGCCGGGTAAGTATACTGTTACCATTTCAAAATTTGCAGACGGAAAGTTTACTGAACTTACTGAACCCCGGGCATTTAATTGTAAGCGTTTATTTAATTCGAATATTTCCGAAAAGGATAAAATCATTCTTGAAGAGTTCAATAAAAAAGCTGCTGATTTAACTATCGCCGTAACTAGTGCAGATGCCTGGCGTGCAGAGTTGGTTAATAAAATTGCATATCTCAAAAAAGCAGTATTAGAATCAAATAAAGTTCCTATCGATACTTATTCAAAGGTAATTACAACCGAATTTAAACTTGAGGATCTGAACCGTAGGCTTAATGGTGACCAGCTTATTGGCAAGTATGAAGGAGCTGTGCCGACTTCGATTAAACAAAGGATTGAAATTATAACATCCGGATTGTGGAGTACAACTTCTGTCCCAACAGAAACCTTTATTCAAAACTTCAATACTGCTAAAAACAATTTCAATGAATTATCAGGCTCATTGAAATCAATTGGCGATGATATTAAACAAATTGAATTAATACTGGATAAATACGGAGCTCCTTATACTCCCGGACGTTTTGAACAATAAAATCAGAATGTAGAAAAGGGAAAGAAATTGATGCAAAAGGTTATATTAGCTTGAGTCAAAAGCAGAATAAGGAAGTATACCTTTTGCGTGATTTTTTGTTAGCAATAGCTATCTGAAGAGCCTGCTTCGATCCAGTTATGATCATCATCTTTGATGCGCGAGTAACTGCTGTATATAATAGATTTCTCTGCAGCATTATATAATGTGAAGTAGTAATTGGCAGTATAACACAGGGATATTCTGAACCCTGCGATTTGTGAACAGTTATCGCATATGCTAATGTTATATCATCAAGGTCAAGGAAATCATACTGAACTATTTTCCCGTTGAAAATTATCTCAAGCTTCTGATCTTCAACATCAACAGTATTTATCAAACCAATATCCCCGTTAAATACATCTTTATCGTAATTATTTCGTAACTGCATAACTTTATCGCCAATCTTATAGCCTCTCCTGCCGCGTGTAAACAGTACTTCATTTGGATTCAGAGTAGACTGAAGTATTGAATTCAAATTATCAGCCCCGGCATCTCCTTTATACATGGGAGTCAGAACCTGGATGTCCTTCATCGGATTGAATCCATATTTTGCAGGTAACCTTTTAGTGCAAAGCTCAACTATTATTTCTGGTATACTGGAGCTATCGGGTTCCTGAATAAAGAAAAAATCAGAATTCTCATTATGCTGTAATGAAGGATATTCACCTTTATTTATCTTATGGGCATTAACAACTATTTTACTCTCCTCTGCCTGCCTGAATATTTTAGTAAGCATGACAGTCGGGATCTTATCTGATTTAATAAGATCATGTAAAATATTTCCGGGACCAACAGAAGGGAGCTGATCAATATCACCAACCAGTACCAGTGTGGTTTCAGGAGTAACAGCATTTATAAGACTGTTCATTAATAATGTATCAATCATTGAAACCTCATCAATTACAAGAAGATCAACTTCTAGAGGATTATCTTCATTACGTCCAAATAGGTGTTCCTGAGGATTATATTCCAGAAGACGGTGAATTGTTTTAGCATCGAGACCTATTACCTCGCTCATTCTTTTAGCTGCACGCCCGGTTGGAGCTGCGAGCATAATGTTTTTCCCGAGATGCTTAAATGAATCTATAATCCCTCTTAGCGCTGTTGTTTTGCCAGTTCCGGGACCACCGGTTAAGATCAATATTTTATTCGAAAGTGAATTACGGATTGCACCAAGCTGTTCTTCTGAATAATATCCCGACTTCATTCTTACAGAATTTAATTCCTTTTCCATAAATTCAGAAGTACCCGTGCACAATCCATTAATTTTATTTTCAATATTGCGTTCTGCCTGATAGTAATGCAGAAGATAAATATTATCATTCATTATTTTGAGAAGTCCATAATCTTCCATCTCCCGTAACAAAAGAAGTGAATCACTTAGGTCGACATTCAATATGCCGTAACAATTATTAATAAGTTCCGGCATTGGCAGAAAAACATGCCCGTCATTTGAAGCTTCATTTAAAACATATATAATTCCTGCCTTAATTCTTTTTGGATGATCTTCATTAAACCCTACAGACTTACCAATTGCATCTGCAATTTTAAATCCTATTCCCTGCACATCATAAGTTAATTTATAAGGATTATCCTGTACTATTTTAATTGCATCCTTTTCATAGGTATGGTAAATCTTGAGTGCATATGCCGGCGAGATATCAAATGACTGAAGAAAGATCATAATATCCTTTACAGCTTTTTGTTCTTCCCAGCTCTTCCTGATAGTTAAAAGTTTTTTCTTTCCAATCCCTTCTACCTGCAGGAGTTTATCTGTTTGGTTATCCATAACTTCCATTGTTTTCTCACCAAAGATTTCTACAATCCTCTGAGCTATAGCCGGACCAATTCCTTTTACCAAACCTGAGCCAAGATATTTTGAAATAGAAGCTGTTGTGGTGGGATAAATTACTGAGAAACATTCTATTTTAAACTGTTGACCATGTTTGGGATGGCTTTCATAATAACCACTAAGTTTAAGATGTTCACCTGCCTTTATTCCAGGTAATAAGCCGACAGCTTTAATGCCTGTTGATAATGACGCCACAGCATAGCCTGTTTCCTCATTTTTATAAATAAAATCTTCTAAAACTGCTTCAATTGTCAACATTTTATATGCAAATTCAAAATATAAATATAACATATGCAATGTTACACTAGCAGACTTTTTAATTAATATTTTCATTAAAGCCTTTATGAAGTGGTAATAATTTGACTAAAGTTAAGGTGTAATTGGAATAGATATCAGAATATCCCTGATTGGAAAAGACCTGATTAAAAAATACATTAAAAGTGTATACTTTTAGGAAAATGTAATGGATTCAGGTACTATTTTAATCATTGATGATAATATTGAATTTCTGGCTGAAGCCATGGCTTTTCTCATTAATGAATTAAAATTAAAGGTTTTATGCTCTTTTACCATAGAAGAAGCTGAAGTAAAGATAAAGAAGAATAAGCCCGGGATAATAATTCTTGATCTTGGAATAAATGCTGTGGATAAATTATCCGCTTTAAAGGACCTCCGGCCTGAAGCCCCGGTTATATTAGTAACAAGTGATTGCGATAACGATGATTATCCTGAATTATCAAAGGAAATGGGAGCCGACGCTTATTGTCTTAAGTACAAATTTAAATCTGCCTTTCCTAAATTACTCAAATATCTGGAAACCGGACTTAATTTTGCTACATACAGAAAAGAAATGTACCTAATGAAATAGTAATTCAGAAATTGTTTATATACACCCATACCGACAAAGCCCCTCATGAGGGGCTTTGTCAATTAATATAGACCAAAATATATTATATTTGGATGTTCCGGGTAGTTAAATGGTAAGTCATCCTTTAAACATTAGATGTAAAAGAATATAGTGAAAATAAAACGAGCGCTTATAAGTGTAACAGATAAAACAGGATTGCTTCCTCTTGCCCAACTTCTTGAAAAATCGGGATGTGAGATTATATCATCAGGCGGGACAGCTAAATTTTTACAGGAACATAACATTGCAGTTACTGAAATAAGCAAAATCACCGGGAACCCGGAAGCGTTTTCAGGCAGAATGAAAACAATTTCATTCCAGGTTGAATCAGCAATATTGTTTGACCGTGAAAGGGATAAGATTGAAGCTGAAGCTCTGGATATTGAACCAATAGATTTGGTTGTGTGCAATTTATATCAATATGAAAAATATGTAAATCAGAACTCCGGTTATGATTCGCTGATAGAAAATATTGACATTGGAGGACAGACAATGATTCGTGCTGCCGCTAAAAATTTCAAATATGTTACCGTTCTCTGTAATCCAGATGATTATCCTGATGTTATTAATGAGCTGAAAATAAATGATGGGGGTATTTCATATAATACCCGTAAGAAGCTGATGGCATCTGCATTTAATTACACTGCAGACTATGAATCCGGGATTGCAATGGCTTTTGATAAACTAAATGGGGATGAGTCTATCCGTTTATTGTTTAATAAGGGAAAGGAGCTGCGTTATGGAGAAAACCCGCATCAGAATGCAATGGTTTTTCGTGAGAATAAAACAAATAATTCCCTTTTTGATATTGAGGTATTAAATGGAATTGAACTATCATATAATAATATGTTAGACATAAATGCCGGAATTGAAGCAGTTATAGGATTAGGTTCAAAAATGTGTGCAATAATTAAACACAATAATCCCTGTGGATTGGCTTGGGGAGAGGATGCAGTGAAAGTTCTTAATCTTGCCTGGAACGGAGATAATATTTCCGCTTTTGGAGGAATTGCGGCTTTCAATTTTAAGGTTGATTACCAGACTGTTTCATTTTTTAATTTTGAAGCACCTGAAAAACAGGACAGGAAATTTATTGAGATAATTGCAGCGCCTGAATTTTCAGATGAGGCGCTGCAATACTTTAATAAACAGAAAAAACTCAGGGTTATCCAGTTCAATCCCGAGTTAGTAAAAAACAAAAATGATTTGAAATATGTAAATGGTGCCTTACTGATTCAAACGAAGGATGATAAGTTATATGAGAAGCTCGAATTGGTAACAAAGACTTTTTTTGATTATAAATCAAAGATTGATCTAATATCATTCGGTTTAAATGCTGTCCGCCATGTTAAATCGAATGCAATTGTTACAGTGAGAGAAATGAATGGCTATTATCAGCTGCTGGGAATCGGTGCGGGTCAACCGAACAGATTAAATTCAATCAGTCTCGCACTTGAAAAAACTGCTGCAAATTTACGTGCTGAAGGAATTAAGAATATGGGTAATGTTATGCTGGTTTCTGATGCTTTTCTTCCATTTGAAGATAATGTTGAGTTAACAAGCAAATATGGAATAAAAGTAATCGTTCAACCAGGCGGCTCAATCAGGGATAGCAAAGTAATTGATAAATGTAACCAGCTTGGCATCAGCATGATATTTACAGGGACCAGACATTTTAAGCATTAATTTATGATTTGTATATACCCTAAAATTAATAGGTTATTTCAATATAATGAAGTCGGAAATTTGGTATTCCCAAGAAATGATCATTTGTAGTTGAAATAGAAAGGGATGTTTATTTTGTAAAATTAATTTTTATTTTCTTTATTAAAGTGCCTTTTAACCTTTGCAGTAATTTGTCTGTCTGTCATTTTATCTTCTGTCTCCACATGAATTTTTTTACCAATGAAAGATTTTCCATCGATACGTTTTTTAAGTTCAATTTTAGCTTCCCCGGGGCCGAATATATAAATTGACTCAGCATCATGAATATTGGAAATAATTTCATCGTAATATTTTCTAAGGTGGTTTTCAAATCTTCTTTCTTCAATATCCTCTTCAGAAAAATCCTCTGCTCCCCCTGAAAATCTGGTCTGTTTATCAATATCAGATACTACCTGCTGCATATCCAAATCCCCGTTTTTCATTGTCACAATGGCTGCTCTCCTGCGATCTATCCATAAGCCGACTTCTTTCTTCATAAAATTCTCCTTCCTTTAAAAGATATATTGTAAACAATAAGAAGTAAAAGGGAAATATTTGGTGATTTAATCCTCCTATAAGAAAAAATTATAAAATAAAATAAAGAAAAACTAACAGTTTGGAAACTTTTTTGGCCAATTGAAAGTGTACAAATCTAAAAAGATCGTTCATTAGTATTAATATAAACAAAAAAAGTTTAATAAAAAGAGAGCAAAGAGATAATTAAACTTTAATAACATTTATTCAGTCTAATATTTAAATAACATAAGGAAAATGAAAATGCGACTCGTATTAATTTTTGCAATAGTATCCTTGTTTTTCGGATCTCTCGAGGCACAAGTGCATGTTGGTGTAAATATTAATATCGGAAGACAACCGGTTTGGGGTCCTATTGGTTACGACTACGTTGAGTATTATTATTTACCCGATTTAGATGTTTTTTATTATGTTCCAACACATCGGTGGGTATACCTTAACGGAAGTCGCTGGATTTTTGCGGCCAGTTTGCCGGCCCGCTTTGGTCATTATGACCTTTTAACACTTCATAAAGAAGTAGTAAATGAAGACAGGCCATACTTACGGCATGAGTTTTACAGGGATAAATTTTTGAGGGACAGGGGAGTGCATGATCAGAAAATTATTCGTGATAGTCATGACTCCAAATATTTTGTTATAAAAGGACATCCTGATCATGATAAGTGGATTCGGGGCCGGAACAATGAAAAATTAAGGGGAAATAATGGAAATAGCAGAGGAAATAGTGAACGAGGGCATGGAAATGGAAACCGGGGGAATAGTGGCAGACAAAAAGATCGGGATAGTAAATAATAACCGGAATTCTGAATAAATCCTGATTATTATCTGAAAATAAATTCATTATACAGGTCAACTTAATTAAATTTGGTTCCTTTTAATTTAATAGAGTTGACCTTAAAATGATTCGGAAATTTTACTATTCTTTACTTCTTATTTTGTTCATTTCAGCAAATCTCATATCCCAAAGTAAAAACGGCAGCGTTTATGGTAATATTGTAGACGATGGAACAAATAATCCAATACCTTTTGTTAATATATTATTATTAAATAATGCAGATAGTTCTGTTGTTTATGTAGCCACAACAAATAAGAGCGGCAAGTTTGAGTTTAAGACAGTTGCAGATGGTGATTATTTAATAAAATTCACTTGCATTGGTTTTCATGAAATTATCAAATCTGGAATTAAAATTGGTGTTTTAGGCAGGAGATTAAATACCGGTACAACGGGGTTGGTTTCCTCTATTACAGATCTTGACGAAGTTGTAGTAACCTCAAAAAAAGAAACCTTCAACAATACGGTCGACAGGAAAATCTACAATGTTGAGCAGGATATTATGAGCAAAAGTGGTACTGCAGGAGATTTGCTTCAGAATATTCCTTCCGTTTCAGTTGATATTGACGGTAATGTAAGTCTAAGAGGATCACAAAATGTGATGATAATGATTAACGGAAAAACCTCACCATTGATGGATAAAAGCAGTGCTACAGTTCTTGATGAAATGCCTGCTAATTCAATTGAAAGAATTGAAGTAATAACCAATCCTTCTGCAAGCTTTAAACCGGATGGGACTTCCGGAATAATCAATATAGTTTTGAAGAAGAACACCGGTACAGGATTGAATAGTAATATTACATTTAACGTTGGAAATAAAAGCAGATATAACACTAATTGGAACTTTAATTACAACCCTGGTAAATTTAATATTTTCGGTAATTATGGATTCCGGCAGGATGACCGCTCAAGATCAAATAATGATTTCAGGGATCAAACGGATTCAATTGGGAATAAAAGCTATTATTCCGAAATTAATGGACAGCATGGACGTCCGATTGTGCACCTTGCAAACCTGGGAGGAGAATATAATTTTAACCAGTTCAATAAATTGGGAATACAGGGAAATTATTTTTACCAGGATGCTACGCGTTCCGGTGACGCCTTGCAGATAAATAGCGATGCAGCACATAATATTACCCAAAGCCTTGACCGCCAGAGGATTAGCCCGGAACTTCAAAAGGAATATGATGCTACTTTAAACTACCTGATTGACTTTGGTAAAGATGACCATGAAATGGAATTAGAATTCAAACTTTCTCACTCCCCTGAACTTGAACAAAACTATTATACCGACGTTTACCAGTATCCTGCTAACGAACCTAATAGTTATGATAATGATGCAATAACCCAGAATGATGATAAAAAAGAAATTACGCTTAAATATAAAAATCCCCTTACTGAAAACTCTTCAATTGAAGCCGGATATTCAGGTGAATTTAATACTTCAGAAATGGATTTGTATGTAGATTATTTCGATAACACACTACAGAAACTGGTCAAAGATACTACCAAATCGAGCCATTTTTTCCTTAATAAAAAAATCAATGCCTTCTATTCAACATATGAAAATAAAATTGGTGATTTCAGTTTTATGGCAGGTGTGAGATTGGAACAGGCTATCATGAATCCGCAGCTATTGAGTCTTGATTCTTCAATTACAAATAAATATTTCAATATTTTTCCCACACTTCATTTAACGTATAATTTAACTAAAGAAGCAAGCCTTCAGCTTAATTACAGTAAAAGGGTTCATCGTCCGCATGATGATGATCTGAATCCTTTTCCTGAATACCAGGATCCGAGAAATGTAAGATCAGGAAATCCAAATCTTCTGCCTGAATATATCCATTCATTGGAATTAGGGTGCCAGATAAATTATAATAATATTACATTCGTACCCGGTATTTATTACCGCTATACAACCAATCGGTTTACTCAAATTACGCAGGCGTTTAATGATAGTGTTCTTCTAACAACTGAAAAGAACTTAAACTTTGACCAGTCGGGTGGACTTGAATTTGTAGTTTCCGGTTCAGTTGCAAATTTCCTTAGTACACAGTTGAGCCTCAATGGTTTTTATAACCAGATCGATGCTTCAAATCTTGGTTACAATGTTAAGTCTTCTGCTTATTCCTGGTCAGGGACTTTAAGTTTCAACTTCAATATTTCAAGCAGTACAATGTTCCAGGTGAATTCAAATTACCGTTCAATAAGATTGACTCCACAAGGGGAAATCGGTCCATCTTATGCAGTTAATTTTGGAGTAAGACAAGATCTGTTCAATGAACGAATCTCACTTATATTAACAGCCTCTGATATATTTAAAACGCTTAAACAGAACACAACATTGAATACCCCTCTTCTGGATGATTATTCAACCCGTCAAAGGGATGGCCAGATAGTTTACCTGGGAGTTACCTATCATATAGGGAAATCTGAAAAGAAAAAAGAGAAGATGGAGTACGACGATAATTTGTAGGAAAACTTTTGTAAATTTATTCCTATATAATTTCGAGGGAAGGAAAATGATCTACTCCAGACTCTTCTTATTTATTATTGTTACATGTATTTATACTTCAATACTTGCTCAGGATAATAAATCAATACTGCTTCCGGCACCTCAAATCAATATCGGAAAACCCTTAATGCAGGTCCTGAATTCACGACAATCGACACGGTCATTTGATACAAAACCATTACCAATGCAGGATGTGTCAAATATTTTATGGGCAGCTTTCGGAATTAACAGATCTGAAGAAGGTAAAAGAACTGCACCTTCTGCAAAGAACTGGCAGGACATTGATATATATATTTTTCTTCCTGAAGGGGTGTACATATATCGTGCAAAAGAAAATAAGCTTGAGAAAATAACAGGTATTGATTTGCGCAGTTTAGCCGGAGTTCAGGATTTTGTAAAAACAGCTCCTCTTAATCTTGTATATGTGTCGGATCAATCCAAAATGGGAACTGCATCCAATTCAGAAAAAATGATGTACTCAGGTGCAGACGCGGGATTTATTGCTCAAAATGTTTATCTATACTGTGCATCCCAGGATTTTGGTGTTGTTGTACGTGCAATGGTTGATAAGAAAGCTCTTGCTGAAAAACTGAAATTGAAACCTGAACAGGTAATTGTTTTAGCGCAGACAATAGGCTATAAAAAATAATAGGCCGGCTGATCAGTAATTTTTAATAAGTAGGAAGAGTATAACTGCAATACTGAAAACACCTGCAGTTATATACTGAGCCCCTTTTTTATGGTTCTTCTTGAATCTTCCCCAGATCCTGGCGGTAATAATCATTAATATAATAAGCAGAATTGTATAAACTATACATTCCCAAACACCATAGGAAGTTCCAGCCATTGAATCAAAACTTTTTCCATTCAAAAACTTTCTGTAAATTATCTGCAGGTGCAGGTAATAAATCAAAAGACTTTCCCTACCCATCTCAATAATAGCTGACCCTCCTGCTGCGAACCGGGATATAAAATACCAGCAAAGACTTAAGAATATTAATACATACCCCAGCCGTTCAAAGAAAAACATTGGATGCGGTCTTGTAGCAGTGTAAGTTTTGGGAAACAGAGGGGAAAGATAAAAATGTCCGGCTGCAAGAAGAATTATACCAAGGGCGGCAACCTGAATAATGAAATTCTTTTCATTATTTATTTCACGAGCCTTCAAATATAAAATTGAACAGACGGCTCCGGAAAGTAAGAATCCAATCCATGGGAAGAGGGGGAAAAAAGATCCATAAACTGAATTAAAATAACCAGCTATCGGGAGAGGAAAATATTTTGCAAAATCGTGTTCCCAGATAAAAGGAGAAACAAAAATAAATAACGCACATGAAATAAAAATAAAATAAAAGAAGGTTTTATTAGATTTAATAAATACGCGGGCAAGAAGTATGAAAAGAAGTCCTGCCCCTATATTCTGGAGAATATCCACATTGTAGAATGATATCCATAGCTGCGGAGTTACTTCGCGAATTGTTTTAGCTAAAGAGAAAAAGGGAATGTGCAAAGAATATCCCAGTATGAAAATGAGTCCTATCCGCATCATTTTCTTCCAGAATAGTGAGCCAAACTTAAAGAGTTCGTCATGTTTATTCTGGGTAGATATTATAAATGCGAATCCTGAAATGAAAAGAAATGACGGGGCAACAAGTCCGTTTATAAAATTTAACACAGAGAACCATTGGGTATCCCTTAAAGCAGGAAGCATGAATGCATTGAACACATGCACTTCGATCATTACAAGAATTGCCCATCCTCTTAAAAGGTCAATAAATAAAAGTCTTGTTTTCTCTGCCAATTAACCAACTATATTAAATTATAAAAACATTATTCCAATTTTAATTAACTTCATATGAAAAAACTAAATATAAATGACTAATTTATTGCTGTATTTTGGGAGGGGATTTGAGCTCCTTTTTAAGATCTTTAAAATTGGGACAGAGGTTATTTACCAGAGCCCAGAAGTTTTTTGAATGGTTCATTTCTTTCAGATGACACATTTCATGAATAATAACATAGTCAATTATATCCTCCCTGTATTTCATAAGTTTATAATTGAATGAAAGATTCCGCCTGGTAGAGCAGCTACCCCAGCGTGTTTTTTGTCCCCTGATAATAATCTTTCCTACGTTATATCCGTACCTTATCGAGAACTGCCTCGTCCTTGCTGTAATATATTTTTTCGCCAGGTGTTTAAGCCATGCTTCAAATATTATTTTGATATCATCCTGTGCAGTCTGTGGGCTTGTAACCCAAAGGGTCCCCTCTTTAAAGGATATTTTATGCCGTGTTAAAAAAAGATCAAAGGACTGCATAATTTTAATTTCATTTCCAAGATAGAAGAAATGAATTGGGGGCTTTTTTATCAAATTCCGGTTTAGCAACTACTTTACTTTTTTGAATGATGTTTTCTCTTTGGAATCTTTAAGATCGATCCCAAGCTCATTAAGCCCCTTCCTTATCTGATCGGCGAGTTTGAAATTCCGTTCCTCTTTTGCCTGCATCCGCAGATTTATCAGAAGTTCGATCAGATCGGTTTCCAATTTACGATCAGACAAACCGGTTTCTGAATAATCAATTATTCCAAGTATATCCTGGGCAGTACAGATAAGAAAGTTATTAACTTTAATAAAAAAGTCAGGACTAATACTTTGATTCGAAAGTATTACCTTATTTACCTCTTTTACAAAATCAAATATAACAGCAACAGCCTGAGGGGTATTAAAATCATCATCCATCGATAGTTCAAAATTCTTTTGGAAGCCGGCAAAATCAAAATCAGGAGTAACACCGGGTTTATTCTGCTTCAAAAATTCATCGATGGTGGTTTTCAGATTATCCAGTTTTTCCAATCCTTTCTGAGCCGAATTAAGTAATTCATCGGTAAAGTTGAGTGGACCGGCATAATGAGATTGAGTGAAAAGCATCCTGATTGATTCTGCGGAAAAATATTTAAGGATATCCCTTGCAGTAGAAAAATTGCCGAGAGATTTTGACATCTTTTCGTTATTTATATTAAGAAATCCAAAATGCATCCAGTAATTAACAAAATGTTTGCCATTTGCCGCCTCACTTTGTGCAATTTCATTTTCATGATGCGGAAAAATCAGATCGCTGCCTCCGGCATGAATATCAAAAGTTTCGCCAAGATGTTTGCAGCTCATTGCTGAACATTCAATATGCCAGCCCGGGCGACCATTTCCCCAGGGGCTTTCCCAATAAGGTTCACCCGGTTTTGCTTTCTTCCACAAGGAAAAATCAAGCGGGTTTTTCTTTTCTTCATTTATTTCAACACGGGAACCTGACTCAAGATCATCGATATTCTTACCGCTTAACTTCCCATAGTTACTAAACTTTTTTACATCGTAGAATACATTTCCGTCAATGTTGTAAGCATATCCCTTTGATTCAAGCATTTTGATCATGTGTATGATTTCAGAAATATGTGCAGTTGCTTTAGGGTAGAGACTGGCAGGTTTAATTTTAAGCTTCCTGATGTCCTCCATAAAAGCTTCGGTAAAGGTTTCGGCAACTATGGCGGGGTCAATATTCTCCTGATTAGCTTTTTTAATTATCTTATCATCAACATCGGTGAGGTTCATTGCAAAAGTTACTTTATAGCCCTTATATTCAAGGTAACGTCTTATAATATCTATCATTACAAAAGACCGTGCATTCCCGATATGAAAAAAATCATATACTGTAGGACCGCAGAAATACATTTTAACATTAGGCGGATCTATAGGGATAAATTCTTCTTTCTTTTTTGATAAAGTATTATAGATATAAAGCATTTTATTTAATTTATTTTATTTATATCAATTAAAATAAGTAAAACATATTTAATTTTTAAGCCGTGCAATCAGTTCTTTCATATCGTCCGGTAATTGGGAATCAAACCGTACCAGTTCCCTTGTATGTGGATGAATAAAACCGAGTGTTTTAGCATGGAGTGCCTGCCTGGGTATGATCTCAAGTAAATTCTGTATACGACTTTTCATTTTAGGTAATGAGGCACCGAATAATATTTCCGTACCTCCATAGACCGGGTCACCGAAAATGGGATGACCTATACCTGATAAATGAACCCTGAGCTGGTGGGTTCTTCCGGTCTTTAAATTCAATTTCAGTAATGAAGCAAATTCGTACTCTTCAATTATCTTATAAAGAGTAACGGCGTGTTTCCCTTCGGATTTACTTGTTGTGAATTTCTTTCGG
Source organism: Ignavibacteriaceae bacterium (assembly GCA_031292435.1). GTDB lineage: Bacteria > Bacteroidota > Ignavibacteria > Ignavibacteriales > Ignavibacteriaceae > Fen-1301. Next base: position 3,616 of record JARLHD010000072.1, on the reverse strand, counting down.
TCAATTTTGCTCCTAGTAATGAAGGTATCAATTTCCCCTTCAGGCTTTTTCATTTTCCCCCAGACGACAGCCCAATATTCCCGTTCGATATTATGTTTGGAGAACTGTGCTGCAAGCTGGGCATGGGTCCAGTCATCTTTTGCAACAACCAGCAGCCCGCTTGTATTCTTATCAATCCTATGAACTATTCCCGGTCGTCCCGGTTCGTTGAGATTGCTTAATTTATTAACATGGTGGAGAAGTGCATTTACAAGAGTACCGGTATAATTTGCATATGCAGGATGAGCCACCATCCCTGCTTTCTTATTTACAATTAGCAGATATTCATCCTCATAAATTATATCAAGCGGAATTGCTTCAGGTTCATTTTCTTCAGGGCGTGGAGAAATGGGGATGGATACATCAACAATATCTCCTGGCTGAACGGGGTAAGAAGCCTTAATGTTTTTGCCGTTAACAAAAACAAGGGATGCATCAATTAATTTCTGAATCCTTGTACGGGTGGCATTTTCAATTGCGGTACTAAGGAATAGATCTATCCTTTCTTTTCTTTTCCCGGCTGGGATCTCAAAGCGGAATGTCTTTTCCTTTATCAGGTTCGTCATTTATGGTACCTTGGTTTAGGTTAATAGAACCTGTTATCAGATCAGTGGTATTACCGGATAACGCTGTTTCGGTTTCCATTTGATGATGTTTATAAAATATGATCAGGATTAAAACCCCAATAGTAACAGAAGCATCGGCAATATTGAATACCGGGAACCTTTCAAATGTTCTGCCGAAAAAAGTGAAGTGGATAAAATCGAAGTCAAGGAAGTCAACAACCCTTCCATAAAAAAGGGGAGCGTAGCCATAGAATACACCATAGAACATTCTATCAATTAAATTACCGACAGCCCCACCGAGTATGAAGGCCAGCGAAATCCTTAAACTAAGAGACTGTTTTCTCGCAATATATAGATACACAATGAGGGCAATGCTGGCAACCAGGGAGAAAAGAGAAACGTAAAACTTGAAACTGCTGCCCGGGTCGTAACCGAAAGCCATACCGGGGTTTTCAATAAATGTAATTTGAAAAAAGTCACCTAATACCCTTATCCTCTGCCCATGAAACATTCCTTCATAATGCATTCGAAGAAAGGGGATTGAAAATCCCTTTACCATGAACTTCGATATCTGGTCTGAACATACAAGGAAGAATGAAATAAATAAAACTCGCAAATTATTCCTTATTATCTAAAGCTAAATTTTTGACGCCTTCTTCTGATTCCTTTTTCCCATATACAAACATTAGCAAAATCACGCCAGTTGTTACTGCTACATCTGCAAAATTAAAAACATAGTTCCCAATAGTTTTGTCGAACAGGAGCAGGTTAAATATTCTGATATCGAAAAAATCTACCACCCTGCCATAAAAAAGGCTGGAGTAACCATAGAACACTCCATAAAAAATCCTGTCAATTAAATTACCTAAAGCGCCGCCAATAATAAGTGCGACAGAAAGGCGTAGTGACAGGGGTTTATCTTTTATTCTAAGAAGATAATAGAAAAGGGCTATACCTGCAGCAATTGTAAACAGGGAAACCATCACTTTAAACTCGTCACCGAAACTTAATCCGAATGCGATACCTGAATTTTCAACAAAAGTTATATTAAACAGATCTCCCCAAAGGGGATGGCGCTGCCCCTGGTACATTCCGCTGTGGTGGATCTTCAGGAACGGGAAAGAAAACCCCTTAATATAAAATTTAGAAAACTGATCAATTATTAAAACTGCTAAAGAAACGAATAGTACTTTCAAATAAACTACCTTAATATTGCCAAACTAAACATCATGCGTTATTTTTTTTCCTGTCTTTGTTTAATGGGCAGACAAAGCTGACTATGGGGAACAGCCTCGAGCCGGGCTTTAGGAATCAAAGGGCATGTTTCGCAAAGATGCTGGGGATCATCGATACATTCAACGCATATTCCATATGTGCCGAGTTCAATTCTATTCAGAGCATCCTCCAGGTAGCCGAGGAACTTATTCTCGCGCTGGGCATACAGGAATGTTTTCTCCCTTTCCATAGCATCGGTTCCCTGTTCTGCCATATGCAAAGAATAAGGGGAATTTTCGTTTATATATTCTCCGGTTGTAGGGTCGAGCATCTGTTCTTTAAGATTCTGAAGCTGTTCTATAATTTCATCTCGTTTATCGAGAATTACTTTTTTAAAATGTTCAAGTTCTTTTTTGCTGTAACCTTTAATATGAGCAGTTGATTTTTTCTTTATTTCAACCTGAACTTTTGGAGCAGTCGTTTTAGCCTTTTTAGGCTTAGGTGAAGCTTTTTCAATTTTCTTTATAGTCATAGTTTTCTTTAATTTGCTTTTAGTGTCGATAGTTTTTTTAGTCGTAACTTTCTTTTTAATTGTCTTCTTAAGAGGCGCGGCAGCCTTTTTAACAGCTACTTTTACCACTTTTTTACTCTTAATGAGTTTTTTTGGTGCAGCCTTTTTTATTCCAGTTTTTTTAGTAGCTATTTTTGCCATAACCTGAACTCCTTAAAAATTAGGATTTTACCTTTTCAATGCATATGGAACAATCAAACTCATTGATTTTCCAATCCTGCCTGAAACCATTGTTGAAATTATTTTGATTTAATAGATTTTCAGCAAGAGTTTCATTAGTAATATAAGAAAAATGAGATAAAACAGCTTGCGTTAAATCCGGGCTTCCTGTGAAGTTAATATTTATTTTGTCGATAACGTTAAAACCGGCATCCTTTCTCATGTTCTGGACCCTGTTCACAAATTCTCTAGCCAAACCTTCAGCTACAAGCTCAGCTCCAAGCTCAGTATCGATAGCTGCGGTAACCCCCTCTTCATTTTCTACTACCCACCCGGCAATTTCCGAAGTTACTATTTCAACATCATCTCTTGAAATTTCAACATCCTCGCCATTAACATTTATAACAACATTTTTTCCGTTTTCCAGGTTCTTTATTTCATCTTTCCCTAAAGATTTGATTGCATTAGCCACAGGGTTAACTCTTTTACCGAACTTTGGTCCTATTGATTTAAAATTACCCTTGGCAGATTTACTAACTATACCGGAGTCATCGTCGATCACCACAAGCTCTTTAATATTTACCTCTTCAAGAATAACGTCCTTCATATTGCGGAGGGCATCCCGTTTGGATTCCTCTACAAAGACCATCATCTTTTTTAATGGCTGGCGAACCTTAAGATTATTCTTGGCTCTCATAGCCCGGGTAAGATAAACAACTCTTTGTGCAATTTCCATTTTATCTTCAAGCTCCGACTCACGGTAGCCTTCAAGAGGAAATTCTGACAGATGCACCGATTCAAATTTTTCTTTTCCTGTAACCGAATTCAGGTTCCTGTAAATTTCTTCAGAAATAAATGGAGCGAATGGTGATGTTAATTTTGTAATAGTAATCAGGCATTCATATAATGTCTGATAAGCGGATGTTTTGTTAGCGTTCATTTCCGATTTCCAGAAACGGCGCCTGCATCTTCTTACGTACCAGTTTGAAAGCTGGTCAATAGTAAAAACAGAAACAGCGCGTGCTGCTTTTGTAACATCGTAATTATCCATCAGTTCCGTATACTC
>JARLHD010000530.1 GCA_031292435.1 Ignavibacteriaceae bacterium | reverse complement strand
GCGGTAATGTTTATCTGATTGGTTTTTTATTACCTCTAAGAAATAATTAAACTGCTTATAGAGTAAATCCATAATCGGTTTAACTTCGGAGTAGTTTTGCGGTCTTAAATAAACGTCATAGCGGTGGTTAGAACAGACAAACAAAATCTTAGTTTTGGGAGATAAACCGTTCATATTAAATAACCCCTCCTTGATAAATTTATTATACCTTAAAATCTTATCCTTGTAAACTCTGGTCAGTTCCTTCTTTCTTTCCAATTCCACTAAGAAAGTAAACTGCCTGTCGTTATTGATGTTCTTGGCTTTGACCAAAATGTCAGGCTTCAATCCTCCGAGATCCGCCTTATAATCAAATTCAAAATCATAATCAGGAAAGTTCCTGATAAAGGATAGCGCCATATCAAACTTCATAGATTCGTGTTCGGCGTTGTTTAGGGATTTGGTAATTTTCTGCTTGTAGTCCTCTAAGCGGTCAATAACCTTTGTGCCTTCTCTTGTTACGAAATAGAAAAACTGCTTTCTCTTTTCGCGCGGTTTTATGTCAAAAGGTATCTGTTGGACCCAACCGGCTTTAAGGTATTTCTTGATGTCTTTATTAACCTGTAATAAAGCACCCTTATAAGATTTAGCCTCATAAGAAAATAGGTTGTTGACGCTTCCGGATTGGATTGATAGAAGCTCATGGAGGGTTTTATGTTTCATAAATTATTGTAAATTATTCACTAAGCTTTCCGGCTTTTTATATTCTTTTGGCTTTTCAGAAACAAAAGACCAGCCTTCTGTTCCGCAAATCTTTAGATCTTCCGCAATAATCGGGTTCTCATTAAAGGTATAATCAAGATCGGCTATTTCTACAAAGTCTTTCCAAGTAAAATGGCAATTGTTTTTTTCACACCCTAAGACTACTTTAGCACTCTTTCCGTTTCTTGTAAAGTAGCGATTGTCTCTTTTAATAAATTCGGCATATTATTTACGATTATTTATTTTATAAGCCGACACTCGTTCGTGAGAACGGCAACCGAGCTTATCTTGTGCGAATTATTGATTTATTATGAGTCAAGTAAGGTAGGTTGCTGTTCTTTTTAATTGTGGCATATAGCCCGATTAAAAGAACGTGGTGTCGGCACAATAATATCTGTTTTTACCTGTCATCAGGGATAAAAACGAAATGTGTTAAAGCGGTGTGTATAAATTGTTTAAAAATACTATTGGGTATAATGTCGAGTCTATCTATATTATTATTTTACCACATATGTCGAGGGCCAGCATATTGACCAGTCAGGTTCAAAAGGTTTGACCACCTAAAAACTACTTTTAGCATTTTCAAAGTTAACTATTTTTTTTGTTTTCCCGCATCAAAAGTTGGGTTCTTTTTCCTCCTGTATGATTCTCCT
>JARLHD010000529.1 GCA_031292435.1 Ignavibacteriaceae bacterium | reverse complement strand
GAAATTTATAAAAAAGGGATAGAGCAATTTGCAGGAAATATGCATGATATTTTAGAAATGGCGAAGAAACAAAATGTTCCTGTAATATTAGGTACTTTAGCCTGCAATCTAAAAGATCAATTTCCATTTGTATCAATTAAGGATAATAATAATCCTCCGGCTGATAAAGTATACCTTCAGGCTAAAGAATCACTGGCAAGTAATAGCCGGAAAATAGCAGATTCATTATTTAGATTTGCAAAAGACCTTGATGCTTTAAGATTCAGGGCACCATCTGAGATCAACAAATCAATTATTAACCTTGGACGTGAATTTAATTATGCCATTGTAAATATTGATTCTGTGTTTGAAACATTAAGTCCTGACCATATAACCGGGGATAACCTAATGACGGATCATCTTCACCCTACTCTGAAGGGTTATCAGATCATTGGAGATATCTTTTATAAAGAGATGGAAAAATTGAAAATCCTCCCAAAGACTAAACCCAAAAACTGGAATGACATTGAGCAGGACAGCATAACAGTAACAAACTTTCCATTTACAAGACTTGATACAATTATAAGTGATTTCAGAATCAGGGTATTAAAAAATGACTGGCCATATGTCAATAAGGAAAACAAAATTCCAGATAGTAAATTATTTCATCTAAAGGATTATATAGATACGATTGCATATAATTTAATATATGACAGAATGAACTGGGAAGCTGCTCATAGTAAGGCTGCCAACTGGTATGCAGAAAGGAATGATATTAATTCATTTACCGGAATTATGAATGTATTGATAAGTCAATATCCTATTGTTACCGAATATTATGATTATACCGCTAATATTTTGCTTGAGAAGAAGGATTATGACATGGCATATTATTACCTTAATAAAAGAAACGAAATTGAACCAACTGCATATTCAACAAAATGGATAGGTATAATAAATTTATTCAGAAACCATATTGATAATGCAGAGGAATATTTAAACGAGAGCCTGAGCATTGATAAAAACGATTCGCAAGTATGGTATAATTTAGCAGGGGTATATGTTAATAAAAATAATTATAGCAAAGCACTTGAAATGGTAAACAAGGCTATCTCACTACAATCAAATTATCCGGAAGCAATTGCTTTGCAGAAGCAATTACAACAGGTAATTAAATAGAAAAACCCAATCCCGATATTCTCAGGATTGGGTTTTAATGTCAGAACACAAATCCGAATATTACTTCAAGAGTAACATCTTCTTTGTTGAAACAAAGTTGCCAGCATTTATACTATAGAAATAAACACCACTACTCAATCGTGAAGCATTGAAATTATAAGAATAAGAGCCTGTTTTCATTTGCTCATTAACGAGAGTAGCAACTTCCTGTCCGAGTATGTTGAAAATCTTCAGTGTTACTAATCCAGGATTCTGGATTGTGAATTTAATAGTAGTTGAAGGGTTAAACGGATTAGGATAGTTTTGAGACAGACTATAGGTAACAGGGTTGAAATTTTCTGCTTTAACACCAGTTAAAGAAGTATAGGGATCTGTTTCCTGATCTGTTTTTTTATCTGTGTTAGTCCAGGTATCATTATGGAATGTCCATGGATTTTTGGGGAAGTGATTTGCCACATCCTGACCAGCATATCTGACTCTATATGCGAAATCAACACCTAAACCAGCAGGTTCAGAGGTCCAGCTTAAATCAGGGTTCTGCCATTCATAATTATATTCGAAGGCATTGAATGAAGGTTCTGCAACTGTAAATGTACAGGAATAGATGTTACTAGAGCCAACACGGTGTAATGGAACATTTTTAATATGACCGCCGGATGGTCTATACCAATGCTGAGTAGCGGCAAAAGTGGGTTCTCCTGAAGACCAGTAAACAGTATCAACTGAAGGGTCGAACGGAACTGCCTGTTTCGTAGGATCCATAGCAGGTGTCATATCCAAATTAAAAGTAACCTGAAGATGCGTTCCATTAGGGATTAACCAATCAGGATGAATTCCATCGTAATAATCTGTAGTATCTTTAGCTGCGCCAGTAAATAATTCTTCTCTATTATTTCCACCCCAATGAACCGGTCTCTCGTAACCATCAATCCAAACTGAATCGATTCCAGTTGTATGTTTTTTAACGACATACTTATAGGGTTCAAGAGTACCAATAGGTTCCTGAGTAAAAGTATGAGTAAGGAAATAGGCGCTATCATTTGCAGCATTCTGATTTAAAAAGTCGGTAGTAGTAGTCCAGCTATTAAAAGAACCACTTAACAGAACACTATCTTTCGAAGTATTATAGATACCAGATCTAACCATAACACTCATATCAAGTTTGAAATTGATAGTTGCAGTACCAAGTTGAATATTAGGATTTACATCGTTCCAGAATGCTGAGAAAACTGAAGAATCCTGTTGAGGAACCATGTATGCTCTATTACCACCGATAAGTGGAGGATTAACAGGACTTTCCCAGGTAGCAGGGTTACCAAAAATATATTTAAACTGCTGTATACTTCCGGAAGGTAAGCTGTCAACTAAAACGGTGTAAATTGAATCGTTTGCGTCTTTGGTCATAGGAGTTGCAGTAGTTGACCACCCATTCATAGTGCCGGCAAGTAATACAGGAGTAGTTCCGGGTGTTACCAGACCTGCCTTAATCGGCACAGTCATATCAACCTTAAACCATACATGTTCTTTGGCACCATTAACATTTGTAAAGAATGGAACGGTTGGAAGAGTTGTATCTTTTGTTCCAATTGTTGCCGACCTGTTGTTAGCCAAAGTTTCCCACTGAATACCAACAGCAGTGGAGAAAATGAATTTATAATTAATAGGACCTGATGCAATTCCAGGTACGCTGGCAGAATATATCGCACTATCTGCACCGGTGCCGTGAGTAAGATTTGTAGCAGTAGTTGACCAGCCATTGAAATCACCTGAAACCCGAACAGTATCGCTAGTAGGAACAAAATAACCGTTCGTTTGCAGAACTGACATATCCACAGAGAATGTAACCTGCACCTGTGAATAAGAAGTCATACTAACTATCAGAAAAACGGTTACTAATAATAGTATTTTTTTCATATAACGCTCCTTATTTATTTATGATTATTTTTCATTCAGTAATTTCTGAATAAAAAAGATTGACTAAAGTTACGGATCAAAATTTTAAGATAACATCAAAACTACTTACGCTGCCTAAATATTTGTATTTTTGATAAGAATAATCAATACCAATATCGATATATCCAGGTCTTTTGTATTTAAAACCAACTCCAAAGGTCAAACCTTCCTGGCTATCTGTAAGAAAGAGTGATTTATATCCTCCGCGCAGGCAGACCATTTCATCGAACAAAGCTAATTCGCCGCCAACATTTACAGATTCGTTATTATCATTAGGGACAATACCATCAGCAGAGATTGTAAATCTTTGATTATCCATAAACAAGAAATCTTTTGACAAACCGATCTGGAGTTTTAGGGGCAGGTCAAATTGGTCAGTAGCGACATTTGCATCAGTAGTAAAATTACTTCCTTTCCTGGTGGGATCGACATTAATCCGGGTTAGGAGATCACTCCCAGCCATCTGCATTTTAGTTCCAAAATTAGAAACGCTGCTTGCAAACCGAACACCGTAAAAAGGAGTTTTAAAGATTGTACCGATATCAAAAGCATAACCGGTAGCATTAGAATGATAAATATTTTCAGTTACCAATTTAGCTGTTGCACCAACCATAAAGTCTTCAGTAATGAACCGGCCATATGAAATACCGAAAGCATAGCTACCCGGAGAAAATGATTCACCGGTACCTTCCGGCTGGTTTTCTGTAGTCACCTGCATAGTACCATAGTTAACCGCAGTAACGCTGGCAGCAAAACTACCAATCTCACCGGCAGGAAGGATCAATCCTATATAGTTTAAACTTATCCCTGCAAAGAGTGAAGTATTAGAGAAGAAACCCTGAAATTGATCAGAGTATGCTATCCCGGCAGGATTCCAATAGATAGCCGATGCATCATTAGCAACAGAAGTAAAAGCTCCTCCCATTGATATCGCCCTGGGGCCAATTCCAATACTTAGAAACTTCGCAGCTGTTGTTCCCGTTTTAGTTACATTCTGCGAATACGAAGTATAAGGGACAGATACTCCTATTAGAATAATAAAAATCAGTAATTTTTTATTTATCACTTTTGGACTCCTTGAATAATTTCAAGTTAAATTCAATTATTTTATTACGGCAAATTTTGTAATTTTGCTTCCTATGCCCGGGGCATCCACATACAATACATATACTCCATATGCAATAGATAAATTGTCTTTTGAAAGCATATTCCAATCCTCAGTACCATCATCAATCAAACTATTGTGATTTATTGTCTGAACAAGCTCACCATCAGCAGTGAAAATCCTCAAAGTACATTGAGAGGGAAGATGAGTGAAATGCAAAGACCTTGGACCTCTGCCTGATGTATAAGGATTTTTGTTTTCCCACTGAGCGTAACCCATATAAGGATTAGGAACAACCTTAATATTATCAAGACCAACTTTTGCAAGGGTATTATCTACATGCTGAGGAATTGATGTAAATTTAAATACATCAGTAGAAAGAAAAGGTTTTAATAGTTTAATATAAGCTGTATCACCCGGCTGTGGAACAAACTGGACAGTATCGGGCAGCCCGGACACAAGATAAAACCACCAAGTAATTACTAAGGAATCCTTGGAATTAGGCTCAAAGAAAACGATCCTATCTCTTTTAGTCCCAAATGATGAAAATATACCGGGGTTTTTTACATGATTAAAATCAATGAAACCGCATTTAACAATTTTATTCGTAGATGTATTAATTACTTTGAAATCAATAGGTTCCGACGAATATTCAACACCATCATAATTAACAGCAATAGAAGTGTCGTATCCCGCATTACCGAAAAAGACTTTGTAATCATTTGGACGAGATTCACCAGTTTGACCATCTGTATTAAGAAATTTTTCAAAAATAAATTTAGGATCTTTATTATTGTTCCATCTGGAATTAACTGTATCTATCGCAACGCTTGGGGTATTATTAAAGGATAATCTAAAACCATCGATAATGGGTTGTTCATAGATTGGAGCCCATTTGGTACTTTGATAAATAAGTATTTTCCTGCTGGTTGAATCAGTCAAAGTATAATTTTTTGTCGTAAGGGTATCTGGTTTACCTTTAGTAACAATGGTTGTATCCTGAAATGTCAGATAATAATCATGATGATCTTTAACAACATGTGGATCAACTATTTCATAACCAACGGTACTGGAAGTAGCTCCCTGAATAAGCTTTATTGTTCCAAGTGATGAATTTACATATCCTGAAGACGATGCTTCGGGAACTACTCTTGCAACATTAGGTCCAAGAGTGACTGATCCATCAGAATGAAGATTTATTCTAATTGCGCATTCAGCCGGAAGGATTCCGAGATAGGATGCGCCTTTACTATAGGAAACAAGGGCATAGTAATAAGTAAACCCATTTTTCACAGTTGTATCAACAAAGGAGTGTTCAAGACCGGAATCATTTCCGAGTTGATAATGGACACCGTCAATACCAAGAGAATCATACCCTTTAATCCCATCAACAAGATCAAAAATTACCAGAGGGGACATGAATTGAGGGGAACCGGCTCCATTAGTAATATTCAACGCATCCTGGAATGCAGGATCGGATGCTCTATAAATCCTATAACCTTCAAAATTATGCCCATCACCTCCAATATTTGCAAGGAAGTTATCAAATGAACTTTCTGCAATATTATCCCAATAAAGAGATACTTTATTATCTCCTGGTATAGCTGTTAAAGTAGGAGTAGTTGGAGCTACTGCAAACTGATAGTTATTCTGATAAGTCTGATCTGCCCTACTTCTTTTTGTTAAAATTGCCTGCCTTCTAAGAGAACCATCAGGATCATTGACAGGACCATTTGCAAGAATCACCGCCATAGAGAAAGGCTGTACGTCTCCGGATTTCATAGGAAACAAACTAGAAGTAACTAACAAATCATAATCGCCAGTTGCTTGTGCTTTAGTAGGATCAAAATATTTGCCGGGGATCATGCAATCGAACCACACTTCCGCATCACTAAGCGGAGTAAAAGTACCGGCAGCAATTTTATCTGCACCAGTAATACCAATTTGATCGGTTTCTTTAACATCGGTCAAGTCTATATGAGGTTCACCGGGCTCACCCGTACCTGCACCGGAAGTAGGAATCCCATCTCCTTCACCAAAGTCATGGGTGTCAGGAACGCCATCAAGACCAACATCATCTTTTAAAGGATTCCAGTCTCCATCATTATCTACGCCATCAGTACGGGACTCATCAATCATTTCATCAATTCCCTCATCAACTCCGGAATCGCGAAGACCATCTCTATTCAAATATTTTTTCCCCAGATAGGTTGAATCCAGTCCATAAAGAATAACATGGGTTCCTGGGACTTTATATCGATGGTATTTATCTAATGCAGCCTGATCGATCATTTCCTGAGTAATTGAAGGTAAATTATTGTAACTGGTTTTAGAGTTTGAATTACCATTATTATCTACATTATCTTTAAATTTCTTACCCAAGTCGGTCTGTTGAAGTTCGATTAACCATACCTGACCATTTTGAATTGTATCAAGTTCAGGATTAGGGGGCCACCTATGCCATTTATCAGCTGCCGCATCATTAATCATTTGTTGAGTTACAACGGGGCTTCCTACTTCACCATTATTATTATCATCAAGACCATTAGCAAATGTTGTACCGAGCTGAGTTCCAAATGCTATATCAGTCTGATTTTCATCAATTAGTCCATTTCCATTATCATCTATTCCATTATCGGGAATTTCACCTACCAACATATCAGCCGTAACCTTAGGTCCACCAGATTCCCCGTCTCCGTCATTATCAATTCTATCCACGGAATTACCAGGGGTTTCAAGCAGAAATAGAGCAACAGCACCAACCGGATCATTTCCAAAAGAAGGAGATCTATTGCCAGGACACCTTGACCAAAGAAACCTTCCAAGAATATCAAAGTCTGCAACGTTGTTCTGAGCTTCTTCATTCCCCCCGACAAAATCAGCGAACCAGATGGTTACGCCCATTTTCGGAATGTCTTTGGTTCCATCATTTCTAAGAGTGTAAAGCAGAAATACGTCATCCTGAATAAGAACCTGGGACCATGCCAGAGATCTCTGATCGATTATAATACCTAAACCTTTTCTTGTTAAATCGGTCGAATCAGGAAAATAGTTAGCATACCTGTCATAATGATCATCTGAAGCTTTAGCGAAAAGTTCCTGATCTGCATTAAATTTGTTTTTACCAAAATAACCATTCCATGAGCCTTTCCATCCGGGGTCAGTTGCATCACCCAATTTATCGGGCCAAATTGAAGGCCATGTAGAGGGATCAAGACTATTTGCCAGGCTGTTGGAAGCAGGGTTAGAATAGCCCGGAATTGGTTCAAGGTTCCAAGATTTTCCAGTCGGGGAAGTACGATAATCTGGTTCTTCGATAATATGCTGAAGAACTCCTTTATTATCAGTAACCTCACCTCCAAGAACAATACCGGTTAGAGCGAGATAAACTTCGCCGGTATTTTTTGGCCATTCATAAGGAGTTTGAACATTAAAGGGAAAATTACCATTAGCTCTACCAGTAAAAGCATAATTAAAAACAGAAGTTCTTACCTGATTACCTTCCAACTGTGTATGAGTTCTGATCCTTGGATCACCCCTTTCCTTGCTTGGAACATGACCCAATGTCGGGTTCCCGAACTGAGCAATTAATAGAGAATGAGATAATAAGAGTATTATAACAAACTGAATAAAAATATTTAAGGCTCTATTCATTAAATTCTTCCTCCGAAGTAAAAACTTAAAATGAAAACTCAATTCCTGTTTGAACTAATCTGGGTGCCGCATAATTTGTAGGATATTTAATATATTCTGCTACAGTATTAGGGCGGGCTGGATCATAGCCGACATTTTGAGTCTGTGTGGTATAATCAGGCGCACCCGTATCAGTAAAGACATTAACGACATTCCGGGCATCGAATAAATTAAACACCTTCAAATAGGCCGTTAAACGGAAACCCATAAGATCAAAGGACTTATTAGCATAAAGGTCCACATCAAACTGAGGTGGAAGATTTAAAATATTCGGATAAAACCCTGTACTTAGACCACGATCAGCAGTAGACTGAGTAATTGAAGGAGTATAAGGCAATCCTGTTCCATATTTAAATAGTAAACTCACATTCCAATCATTGTCACCGACTAAAATATTTAAATTAAGATTATGTCTCTGATCCCAATTAAGAGGGGACAAAAATATTACCGGGGCTTCATTATTTAATATAGCATTATATTCATCATTAGGATTGGAATTACTGCCTTCAGCAACCTGATAGGTATAATTTAAATCAATGGAATAATGATTAGAAAATCTTTTACTAAGATTTACGGTAATACCCCGAACATTAGAATAATCTTTATTAATATAAATTGAATATGTAGCTCCGGTTATATTAGAAATTGCTGCACTTGCTGTTATCCAATCCCTTATATCCCTATAGAAGCCGGTAGCATCTACAACAAATTCATCCAGAAATTGTTGTCTGAAACCTAGTTCATACATAATCGTTCTCTGGGGTTGCAAATCTGGATTTCCAAACGGACCTACTGATCCGGAAGTTGGTACTTTATATGTGGCTCCATCATATAAATACTGAAAAGTGGGAACCTGTAAAAAATGTCCATAGGAAAAATGGATAACCCCATTTGCACTGATAGGATAGGCGATCCCAAATCTGGGACTTAACTGTTGTTTAGGAGTAGCTTTTTTGTAAAAATATGGGATTAGTTCAGGTATAGTTAAATTCTCCAGGCCTGGTCTTAGTGGCAGATAGATATTAGGATCCTGCGGATCAACCAGAACATTTCCTCTTGAATTAAAATAATCATACCTTAATCCAAGATTAATTATAACATCCTTATATTCTATTTTATCCTGAATGTAGCCGGAAAGTTCCAGGGGATTAGCAGTATAGAAATTTCTGTTAATAGAAGAAATATCGGGTATACTTGGAACGAATGGAACCACAGGAACCCCATTTATTTGTAAAGGTTCCAAATTATAATCGTCAAAACTTAGGTGATGACTCTTTCCTTCTGCTCCAAACTGAACCAAATGATTTTCCGACACCTGACTTGAAAAGTCCAATTTACCGGTCAATGACTGCGTTTCGCGGAAAAATCTATGAAGATCAGTTCCCTTATCATGAAAAGCATAGGCAACTACATTAAGAGAATCTGGACTAAAATATCTGGGATCGGAAGGGTCTGGGTAAAGATATTGATTGAAATTTTTGAAAAAATAATTGGCTCTTAAGGTATAAAAAGTTTTAGGAGTTAAAACATGATTTAAGGTAACTGTACCATCATAACTTTTTGCATATTTAAAAGGATTACCTGCCGGTTCCCATTTGAATGTATGATCATAATCCTGATAATCATCCTTTGAGAACAAAAGTTCTGTATTAATTTTTATGCCGGGAATAAATTGGTAAGCTATATTACCCTGCGCGATCCATCTTTTGCTCCAGTTCATTGGGACTGCGTGACCATCTCCCGGTGTTCCGTTAGTATTAAAGTTATCCAAACCATATAAATAACCTTCATCATAAACGTATCTTCCATTGACAAAAAAAGTTATCATATTGTCCGTATAAGGAATAGCTCCGCTTAAGTTCCCCTGATAATTATAATTAGTTACAGGATTATAATGATTAATATCAGTAAAGTAAGATGTGAAATTACTTAAGTAATCACTACTATATATATTTAACGATCCATGAAATTCTCGGCCTCCTTCTTTAGTAACAGTATTAACAATACCAGACATTGCATTTCCATACTCAGCATTAAATGTTCCGCTTATTACCTGGAGTTCCTGTATACTACTATTATCAATATCGACACCACGGCTATTGTCATAAGGGTCGGTAATGGAAATTCCATTTACCCAATAAGCTATTTCAGTTGAACGGCCGCCCCTTATGTGAAATCCCCCGCTAGCGTCAACAGACACTCCCGTTTGTAATCGAAGTACATCATCAAACTCTGCAACAGGTAGAGAATTTATCTGTTCAGCGGTTACCAATGATTGTGAGGAAGTTACATCCTTTTTCAACTGATCCTGTTTTCCTTCAACAACTACTGCCTGAAGTTCAACAATTGAAGAATTAAGAGAAAAATCAAGTTTAGTTGTAAGATCAATAGAAATACTTATATTTTCCATTATTACAGGCTGGTATCCGACTGATTGGGCTCTTACTCTATAATTTCCAGGGGGAATATTTAGAATTACATAATTACCGTCAATATCAGTCGCCGCACCAAGAGATGTTCCCATAATTGTAATATTGACAAACGGTAAAGCTTCATTAGTCTTAGAATCAGTTGCTTTGCCTGTAAGTTTACCTGTAGTACCGGCAAGAGAGTAGTTTGTGACAAATAAAGACAGGATGGAAATAAAAAGTAGAATTTTTCTCATGTATTTCTCCTAAAATCTTCAAACATAAATTTATTCAGCCAAGTTAAAGTTGTAATTTTTAATAAGATCAGTATTAAACCAAACAGAAGTTTTTTTTGTAAGGGTTTCTAATCTTTTTATCATGTATGGAAATCCTTTAATATTTTGAATATTGCTGGTTATCTGTTTTTTGACCAAACCGATATCAACTGGCACACCTTCTTTTTTGTCAAGTACACGGAATAATCCAAAATAATTATCAAATTTTATGGGTCCAAAAACATTTCCAATAGGTGAGTCCCAGAGAGTATCCTTCATATCCCCAAAAAAAGAGACTGGTGAGAATCCCATAACACCTTTTTTTGCAGCACTCCACTTCCTTAGAGAATATTTTTCAGCAAGCTGACCAAAATCCTCTCCCCTTTCAATCTTACTTTTAAGTACCATAGAAAGAGAATCATTATTTACGACAATTTCCTGAACATTCATTTCTCTTTCAGATTTATAGAAGTCAATATTATCATTATAATATTTTACAATTTCAGAATCTGAAACAGGGACTAGATCATAGATTTCATTTTTTTTGTAGTTAAGGAAAATATTATCATATAACTTATTCTCGGTTTCGCTAACGTAGGAAATAGTGTCATAGCCACTTTCGTGGGCAATTCCCATCAGAACATCCTGCATAATCAATCCACTAACCGCATCTTTTAACTTGGTAACATCAGTAAGTAAATCGCGATTGTATTTGGGTACTTCCAATAACTTTTTTTCAATTTCCTTTTGAGAATAAATTTTGTCTTTATACCTAACACAATCCTTGAATATTTTACCAGTGGAATTAAATTCCAAATCCTTAAAATTAGCATAATCTGTTTTTTTCAGATCATTAAGAACAGCATCTAGGGCTTTATCATTAAATTTTAACTGAGAATTATCAAATACTTTTTTCAGATAGGCAGCTTCGGCGGGAATCTTTTTTGAAATTTTAACAGCACGTTCTAGTTTATGTTTCATATTGACAAAACCATTTTCTGTTACAAAGGGATCGTGAATTTTGTCTTCAACTTTAATAATACTATATCCCTGGGCAGTTTTAACAGGTTTTGATATTTCGCCGATTCTTAGACTATATGCTGCATTTTCAAAATCAGGATCAGTTTCGCCCCATTTAATAAATCCAAGATATCCGCCATTATTTTTTAATGTAGTATCTGTAAAACACTGTTTAGCTAATTCTTCAAAGCTTACTCCAATTTTTACAAGATTATAAAGATTGTCAGCTTCTTTTTCAGTTGACGCATATAAGTGCCGCACGGATAAATCAGTTTTTGACCGAATATATGCCTGTTTCAGTTCATCTTCACTTGCGGTAATCTTAGCATAAACTTCCTGGTCCTTAAGATAGGCTAAAATAGTTTCTTTTTTTATCCATCCCATTTCCTTAATATATTCAGGATTTTTATAAATTTCAGAGTTGTTATCATAATTTCTTAATAGAACCTCATTTATCATATTATTAAGAATAGCAAACCGGGCCTGCATGTTATCCTTAATGCCGGTTGCTATCAAATAATCTTCATACCGGTCTAAATAATCTTTAAAAGTAGTGTTATGATTGCCAACAATAGCGACAATTTGTGAGGTATCTTTATTGTTTTGAGGGAAAACAACAATAGTTGAAAATATTAAGAGTATTAAAAAATGGACTTTCATTTTCGAATTATGCGTAGAATGAAAATAAAATTATAAATACTAATTTATTTCAATTTCAGTAAATAAAAATATTGCTATTTCAACCCGATTTAATAATGCAGCAGTAAAAAATTTCGAATATTTCTTCTTTTATTTTTTAAATGATCGGTAATATTAAGTTATAAACTGAAAGTTAATTTTCGGTATAAAACATTGCGAAAACTAAACTCAAAAGCAATAATAAAAATAAAATAAAATGCTTGACAAATAATTAAAATGTGAATACCTGAACAATTCATTGCATTATTAGCTATTTATATATTGTTAAAACAATAATCGGTGTATCAGGATGTGATATGAAACACCCATTTTCAAGTTGAAAGATCATGCTTGTTAGAATTAGTTCTCGGGGTTCTGAAAATGCTATTAATATAACTCCAAGGAGTACCCCAATAAATCCAGTCATAATTATTAAAATAATTGCTGAGATAGTATACTGCCAGAAAAAAAAGTTAATAATTACCATCTGATTATTTTGTGTAACAAAGAATGTAAAAAGAACAATAATACTCATAAATAATATTATTTTTATTCTCATTGAAGTTCCTCAGAATAGATTAATTAATACTGTTGTCAAAGATAATCTAAAATAAAGCATCCTAAAGTGATAACCATTATTTAATTGCTAAACCTGCTTGCAAAAGGTTGAAAAAACCGTTTAATTGTTAATAAAGAATTGCATCATTAAGGCGAAGTAAAATTATGTTAATGAAAAATTTTGGCAAATCCGGTTATCCTGTTTCTCTGCTTGGATTTGGATGCTGGGGGATTGGTAAATCAGAATGGATGGGGGCGGATGATAATGAATCAAAAAAAATATTTCTAAAGGCAATTGAAGAAGGGATAAATTTTTTTGATACTGCATATGCCTATGGAGAGGGACATAGCGAAAGGATATTAGGAGAAGCGGCTAAGGAATCAGGGAAAGAAATTTTCATCGCAACCAAAATACCTTCAAAGAAAAGAGAATGGCCGTGTTCAGATTCATCTACCTTAGAGGATTCGTTCCCTTCAAATTATATTACAAAGATTACTGAGAAAAGTTTAAAGAACCTAAAAAGAGATTATATTGACTTACAGCAATTTCATGTTTGGAATGACAAATGGGCAGAAAGAGATGAATGGAAGGAGTCTGTACTAAAATTAAAAAAAGAAGGGAAAGTAAGGTTCTTCGGCATTTCAATAAATGACCATCAACCGGAAAATGGTATTGAAGCCGGCAAATCAGGTTTAATAGATTCCCTCCAGGTTATATTTAATATATTTGAGCAGAACCCGATCCACCAACTTTTTTCTTTTTGTGAGAGACATAAAATCAGCATAATAGCACGCGTACCATTTGATGAAGGAGCGTTAACAGGCAATGTAGATCCTTCAACGGATTTTCCAATAGGTGATTGGAGAAATGAATATTTCAGGGGAAAAAGGAAAATGGATGTTAAACTTCGAGTGGACGAGATATGGAAGGATGTAAAGGGATTTACAGAATCAATGTCAGAAGCATCTCTAAGATTTATAATCAGCTTTAATGCAGTGACAACTGTTATTCCGGGAATGCGTAAAGAAAAGAACTTGTTATCTAATCTGAAAAGTGTAAATAAAGGACCTCTCCCATCAGAGTTACTTGAAAAATTAAAAGTTCATAACTGGAATAAAAATTTTTACGAATAGTTCAATTATTTAATAAGCCGGTTACTGCATTAAATACCATTTCAACTGATAGTTCTTTTATGCATTTATATTTAACATCGGTCCGTGAACAGATTAAAGGACGCGGAGAATAAAAAAAGCAGGGAGAACATTCCAGGTTAAGTGTTACTATTTTATAATCAGTTTTCCAGGGATGTATAAAATTCTGGTTTGTAGGACCGATAATTGACACAACTTTACGCTGCATTGCTGAAGCAACATGCATCAGGCTCGAATCGTTTGAAACAAACAAATTACATCTTTTTATAATTGCAGCCGAACGCGGAAGGTTTTCGGTTTCAACAATGTAAGAGTCGGGGGAATCGATCATATCCTTAATAACCTTCTTTAGTTCCAATTCTTCAGGACCGCCGAATAATAATATTTTGGCATTAAGTTTATTTATTAATATCTGTCCAAGTGCACCAAATTTTTCAGATTCCCATCGTCTGTGTGAGTGGTTTTTAAGTACTGCGGAACCGGGATGAAAACCAATCACTAAATCATTTTTATTCAGATTTATTTTATCAAGATATTCCCCTGCAAACGATAGATCATCTTCAGAAAGAGGAAAATCAAGAGGAGGCTCCTCTAGAAATGTTTTGTCTAATAGTTTTTCAATGAGATGAATATTGGTCTGTACATTATGCATGGAATCAAGTTCCGTAACACGGATATTATTAAGCGGACCTAAATTTATAATATCTTTTCTTAAGTATTTTGCTCCTGCCCTTTTCCCTGCCCCAATTATAAAGTTGATTATATTATATTCCATCCTGTTAGAGGGGTAAACGTTAACCGAGGCGTCATATGTATTTCTAATCTTATTTATAAACATCAGAGATTTAATTACCCCTTCTTTCATAAAATCAAAATAGATTACTTTATTCAGGGAGGCACTTCTTTCATAAATATCTTTGGCTCCTTTAAACATAACTAGAGCATCTATTTCTGCATCTGGTAATGATTCACGCAATAGCTTTAATGCAGGAGTAAACATAAGGGCATCCCCGATTCCGGAAAGTGCTAAGATTAGTATTTTCATTTGCTCAAAGCTCTGTATTTTTCAATATTTTCTTTTACTTACCTATTCTTCTTTCTTTTTAAAAAAAGAATCAAATTTAGATTTGTCAACAGAAACATAATATTTATCATGAAGCTCTTTCAATTTTTTCATTGAGACAGTATCGAAATCCTCCTCATCCTTATTTCTTTTGACGAAAATATCATACGTGTATTTATCTTCAGGACTAAACTTTCTTTCATATTTTTTCAATATATCTAAATATTTTTGTTGATCTCTGAAAGACATAAATCCTCCAAATTTAATTTATATATTAAATCCTGATTGAAAATTAGTTAAACTTTTAATAATATGTTAAAAATTAGATGTAAGTGAGGGACTTCGCAAAAGGGCTGCAATCCTGCAGCCCCTTTATAATAATTCCTATCAATTTATTTCAGGTCAGCAGTGCAACTGGAACATTTGATAGCTTTTGCAGGAATTTTTGTTGTACAGAAGGGGCATTCTTTTGTAGAAGGAGCGACTGGTTCCTCCTCTTTTTTAAAAGAACCAAGTAGTTTTATAAGCATAAAGACAGAAAAGGACACAATCAGGAAGGTTACTATATTATTTATAAATCTACCATAATTTACTGTAACAGCACCAAGCTGCTGGGCTGCTTCAATAGTTGGATATTCACCCGGTTGGGGTCCGTGTTTTATAACAATAAATAGATTTTTGAAATCTATATTCCCCAATATTAATCCAATTGGCGGCATTATTATATCGCCGACCAATGAACTGACAATGGTACCAAAAGCAGCACCGATGATAATACCAACCGCCATATCAAGTGCATTCCCCTTTATCGCAAATTTTTTAAATTCTTGCCACATGTGAAATCTCCTTATAATAGATTTAATTTAAATATTAAAGACCTCTTTAATATTAAAAGGAAAATAGATAAAATTTACTTAATTATGATTGTGGATAATTACATTATAAACTATTTTGATTTAATACTTCATAATATTTACTTTATCTATCAACAAATTATTTAATCCAAACAAATATGAATGACAACAAAAGACCCGTCTGGGATGAATATTTTCTGAAACTTGCTATGCTTGCTTCCGAAAGAGCTACATGTCCAAGGATGCATTGCGGTTGTGTATTAGTAAAGGATCGGTTTGTTCTGGCAACAGGATATAACGGCTCAATTCCCGGGCATCCACATTGTGAGGATGTGGGATGTTTAATTGAGAATAACCATTGCATAAGAACCAATCATGCAGAAATTAACGCACTGGTACAGGCAGCAAAACATGGCATAAATGTAACCGGTTGTACTGCTTATATTACCAATATGTCCTGCACTACCTGCGCTAAAGCATTAATTGCATCCGGCATAGTACGCGTTGTGGTTTTTTCTGATTACCATGATACCCTGGCAGTGGATTTCTATACAAAGTCCGGAGTTGAGATAGTTAAGTTAGACATCCCTGAAAGAGTTATTCATTATGATTATGAAAATTATATTTCAGCTGCTAAAACTGAAAAATCGAAGTAACAAAAGTTATAGGGTGAAAAATAGAAGATAATAAACTTGAGCGGGGGCTTGGACTAAAGGAAGCATCAGCCCTTAATATGATCGATATGGTGGGGATCGGTCCATTTATTGTCATACCGATTGTAATTCAGGAAATGAACGGACCGCAATGTATGCTCGCCTGGATTGCCGGTGCAATGCTTGCAGCAATCGATGGGTTCATTTGGGCTGAACTTGGAGCCGCAATGCCCAAAGCCGGAGGCAGTTACTTTTTTCTTAAGGAAATCTATGGGAAGGAAACATGGGGAAAACTAATGTCATTTCTTTTTATTTGGCAGACTATCATCCAGGCACCATTGGTTGTTGCATCAGGTTCAATTGGTTTTTCTCAATACCTTACTTATTTAATCCCCTTAAGTCCAATAATGCAAAAGGCTGTTTCGGGACTATTAGTTTTAATTTTAATTTTCTTGCTTTACCGGAAAATAACAACAGTAGGCAAAATCTCTCTTTTTTTATGGATCGGGGTGTTTGGAACTATCGTGTGGCTAATTGTCGGGGGAGTAACACATTTCAACCCTAAACTGGCATTTGATTTTCCTAAAGAGGCTTTTAACTTTTCATGGTTATTCTTTGCCGGTTTAGGGAATGCAACAGTCAAAACCATTTATACCTATTTAGGATATTATAATGTTTGCCATCTCGGGGCTGAAATAAAAGAACCTGAGGTTAATATTCCAAGAAGTATTTTT
>JARLHD010000528.1 GCA_031292435.1 Ignavibacteriaceae bacterium | reverse complement strand
TACAACTGATGAAGAAATGAAACTGGTTCCAGTTACGGATAATGTGAAAGAACTACTTCCTGTTGCTGCTGATGAAGGACTCATCGAGATCGCTACCGGAAGTGGATTGTTACTTGAGGTTATTGTAAATGTTAATCCTGATGAAGTTCCACCCCCTGGTGTTGGATTAAATACAGTTACAGTTGCTGTTCCAGCTGACACAATATCGGCTGCAGGAACTGTTGCCGTAACTTTAGCAGAAGAAACATATGTTGTTGTAAGGCTTGTTCCGTTCCATTTAACAACTGATGAAGAAATGAAATTGCTTCCGTTTACTGTTAAAGTAAAGGAAGTTCCTCCAGCTGTTGCAGAGGAAGGACTTAGGGAAGTAGCCGCAGGAACTGGATTATTAACTACGTAATCAGTCACTGTAATATCATCAATATTGGTCCTGTTGGAAGAACCATCAGTTTTAATGATTTCAAATCTGATTTTCCCTGAAATATTTACTGTAAAAGTTGCCGTCTGCAATGTAGTTGCAGAAGTTGTAATTGTTGAGCCCGTCTGTATCCATGTGGATCCGCTATTTATTGAATACCATAATTGCCATGTTGTTGAAGCATCAGATCCATACATGGCATGTTTGATAGTAACGGTTGATGCACCATTGGTAAGATCAAACTTCATCATGATAATACCTGAATTACGTACACGGGCAGAAGCAGTACCATTTTTTACATCGCTTGAACTGGTGCCGATTAAAGCATCATCCATATTCCAGACACCCGTCCCTAAAGTAACGTCTGCTGCTGCATACGCTGTCTTTGATCCAGTTTCAAAACCTTCAGTAGCCATTGATTGTGTCAATGGCATAATGGCCTTTGATATTGTTTGGTCAATTACGGGCTGGTCAATTATTGTGTTGGAAGATTCTTTACAACCGGAAACGATCAGAAAGGAAAGAAAAGCTATCAGAAGAAAGTTCCGCAAAGTGGTTATCATTGCATCTCCTTTTATGTTTATTTAGATAGTGTAATTTCCGAACACTTAAACTTAATAAATTATTTTATTCTTTTCACAAATTCTTTTACACGTTTTATTTCAACAGCGTTTTTCCAATCCCCGGCTGTTTTAAAATATGATCCTATTATAAGCGCGTCGCAAATTTTAAGGTATTTATCTATGTTATCTAAGGTAATCCCTGAGCCTGCGAGAACAGGAATATTAATTGCTCCCTTTACCGATCTTATTTCTTCCAGGGAAGGCTCCTTACCTGTTGCACTTCCCGTAATAATAACGCCATCACTTAGAAAATATTCTGCGGCTTTTGCAGTATCTATAATGTCAGTATCATCAGTAATTGAATGAGAACTATGTTTCTTTTTAATATCTGTGAATATTGAAACATTCTCTGCACCTATTTGTTTTCTGAAGCGTAAAATTTCACCCGCATCAGAATTAAAAAAACCTTCGTCTGCGATATGGGCATAAACAAATCCTTCAGCCCTGATAAAATCTGCACCTGCGGCAAGTGCAGCTCCCAGCGCCTGTTTATTTGCTCCTGCAAGAATCTGAATTCCGGACGGGAGCCCGGATATGTTTTTTACTTCGTAAAGAAGTATGCTCATAATTGCTGTAATTTCAGGACCAGCATTGCGATTCAAATAAGGGACATCATGCATATTCTCAATCATTAACACATCAATACCTGCATTCTTATACAATACTGCTTCAGATCTGGCTTTATTGATTATTGATTTTATATCGCCCTTATATTTTGGGGTCCCCGGCAATGCATCTACATGGATCATTGCAATAATTGGTTTTTCCAGGTTAAGAACTTTCATTTATAATAACTCCTGTTAAATTCTATAGACTTATATTATTTGGTAAATAAAGAACGACCAATCTGGATATTATACCAGTGATTCTTCATGCTCAGGTTCAAGTACTGAATCCTTTTTACTTATTGTTTTTATCCATTTGGGAACGGCATCAAAGAAAATTAAAAGAGCGCATGCCATAATGATCCCAGTTAGAGAAAGATTAATTATCCCTTGTATCATTGTGCCGGGATTCAACAGTTGAGGGTAATAGATATTCATAATATTTTCACTACCTGCTGTAAAAGTAATTATAAATATGAATACAAGTGGAATGACTGTTACCCATGCATATTTGCTTTTGCCATTGTTTATTATAAAGGATGTTCCGATTACAAGTGCAATCCCTGCCAATAACTGATTAGCAGTTCCGAACATAGGCCAAATAGTAGCAACTGTTCCGGTATAGATAAAATAACCCCATGCAAATACAATTATAAAGCTTGCGATAAGATTGCCTGGCAGCCAGTTTGTCCTTCCAAACGGCTTATAAACTTTACCTAAAGATTCCTGCAGAACGAATCTGCCTATCCTTGTACCGGCATCAATTGTAGTTAGTATAAATAGAGCCTCAAACATAATTGCAAAATGATACCAATAGGACATCAGGTTTTTTAATCCGGGTATTGATGAAAAAATCTGCGCCATACCTACGGCAAGTGAAACTGCTCCTCCGGTCCTTCCCGCTATCTTCTCTCCAACCTGAGATGATAGGTTTTGCAGATCGGATGTATTAAAACCCATAGCGTGTAATTGTGGAAGTAAACTTTGCATTTTATCAACCGGAACATTTATTAAAAAATAATCCAGCGGGAATAAACTAGAAGCGGATATGAGGGCAAGGATACTTACCAGCCCTTCAACAAGCATTGCACCTGCTGCTATGGATTTTATATGCCCCTCTCTCATTAACATTTTAGGTGTAGTACCGGAGCTAACCAAAGAATGGAAACCTGAAATAGCACCACATGCAATTGTAATAAACAGATATGGGAATAGAGTTCCCGGTATTACAGGCCCTCCCCCATGGACATAATTTGTAAAGGCAGGCATTTTCAAAGTAGGTGCAACTAATATAATTCCTAATGCAAGCAAAGCAATCACTGAGATTTTCATAATCGAGCTAAGATAATCTCTGGGAGAAAGTAGAAGCCAGACAGGAAGAACTGATGCGAAAAATCCATATCCGCACAGAAGAATAGTTAATGTCTTGTGATCGAATGTGAACCATGAAGCAAATGGCGAGCCAGGAATATACCTGCCTAAAATTACACAGGCGGAAAGAACAACAACTCCAAAAATGGTCGCTTCAACAGTCTTCCCCTTTCTAAATTTAAACATCCATAGACCCATTATGATGGCAATTGGAATTGTTGCGGCGATCGTAAAAGTTCCCCATGAACTTTCCGACAAGGAGTTGATGACTACCAGGCCTAAACCAGCAAGTGCAATTACAATTATAATCAAAACAGCTATACTTGTTGTAATACTGCTTATCTTTCCAATTTCAGCTTTAGCAATTTCGACTATTGATTTACCATCGTGGTTAACAGATGCAACTAATATTACAAAATCATGTACAGCGCCGGCCATAACAGCACCCACAAGCATCCAAATAAAACCCGGGAAATATCCAAACTGGGCAGCCAGCACAGGTCCCACCAATGGACCAGCACCAGCTATAGCAGCAAAATGATGACCGAACAGAATCCATTTATTCATTGGATAAAAATTCTGTCCATCATATAATCTTTTGGAGGGAGTAACTCGTTCATCATTTATTACAGCTACTTTTGCGGCTATAAAACTGAAATAAAATCTATAGGCCAATGCAAAGAAGACTATGGCAACTATAATCAGAGGCATTGCATTCATAGAATAACTAATCTAGTTTAATAAATACAATTTAAATTTAGCTTATAAAAGTCTTATTCAAAATTTTTAATCAGAGAATATTTATAGACAAGATTAGACTATTCCCTTAAGAGATTCGAAATTAGCCTTGATCGTTTTATCGAGATCCTGGTTACTATGTGCAGTAGAAACAAATATGGCTTCAAACTGGGCAGGTGCTAAATAAATTCCTCTGGTCAACATTTCATGAAAATATTTTCCAAAAAGGGTAGTATCTGATTTTACAGCTGCCTGGAAACTATTGACATTGCCTTCAAAGAAAAATAAAGTCATCATAGAACCGACGCGATTTAACGCAAAGTTCTTTCTGAGTTTCTTCATGTTTTCCTTAAATCCCATTTCAAGATAGGCTGATTTCTGTTCCAGTTCATCATAGACTTCAGGATGATTCTTTATATGAGTTAATGCCGCGTAACCAGCTGTCATTGCAAGCGGATTACCGCTTAATGTGCCGGCCTGATATACAGGTCCGGCAGGAGCAATTATTTCCATAATTTCTTTTTTTCCACCAAATGCCCCAACAGGTAAGCCGCCACCAATAATTTTGCCGAATGTAACCAAATCAGGTTTAATATAATAAATACCTTGTGCACCCTGAGCGGAAAGGCGGAAGCCAGTCATAACTTCATCAAATATTAGTACAATTTTTTCCTCATTACATATATTCCTTAGATCCTCCATAAATTTATTATCAGCACGAACAACTCCCATATTACCTGCAACCGGTTCAATTATTACTGCCGCTATTTCATTTTTATTAGCTTTTACCAAACGTTTAACAGAATCGATATTATTGTAATCGGCTAGAAGTGTGTCCGCAGCATTTCCTTTAGTGACGCCGGGACTTGTAGGAATCCCCAATGTTAATGCGCCTGAGCCGGCTTTAATCAGAAAATAATCGGCATGTCCATGATAGCATCCTTCAAATTTAATAAACTTTTCTTTCCCGGTATAGCCGCGGGCTGCGCGAACAGCACTCATAGTAGCTTCGGTACCGCTATTAACCATCCTTATCATTTCAACAGAAGGAACCAAGTCAATTATCAGCTTTGCTATTTTTACTTCAAGTTCTGTAGGTGCCCCAAAACTTGTACCATTCTCAATTGCTTTAATCAGAGCATCCTTGATAAATCGGGGATTATGTCCAAACAGATGAGGTCCCCAGCTTCCTATGTATTCAATAAATTCATTTCCGTCAACATCATAAATCTTTGAGCCTTTTCCTTTTTCAATAAATAGTGGATTGCCTCCAACAGATTTAAATGCTCTAACAGGTGAATTTACTCCTCCTGGAATAATTTGCTTTGCTTCTTCAAATAAATTTGCACTTCTAATTGTGTTCATGATTTTTTAATAATTTAGTATAAATGTAGTCAAAAATAATTCAATCTTAATTAATAGTCTATAATATAAGTTTAAATAACAGATGCCGATATTCCGGCAATCCTTCCTGTTGTCCATGCAGCCTGAAAATTAAAACCCCCAGTAACTGCATCAATATCAATAACTTCCCCGGCAAAGAATAATCCTTTAAATAACTTACTTTCCATTGTTTTGAAGTCAATCTCACTTCTTTTGACTCCCCCACATGTCACAAATTCCTCCTTAAATGAACTCTTACCATTTACATTAAATATACTATGGGTTAATTCTGCGGCAATTTTGGAAATTATAATTCCTGATATATTATTCCAATTTATATCTTTCTTAATGCCTATATAATCAATTATTCGTTCCCATAATCTTATTGGAAGTCCAAATGGTGAAAAGGAATAAATTTTCCGGGTTGGATTATTTTTTTTAACATGATTTAACATATCTTTTATTGATTCCTGATTCAATCCCGGGAGCCAATTAATAATTAAATTGAATTTATAATTCATTTTATGAAGTTCCCTTGCACCCCAGGCTGATATTTTCAAAATCCCAGGTCCACTCATTCCCCAATGTGTTATTAGTAATGGACCGCTGGCTTTTAATTTTGTTGATTCAATTAGAATTTCTGTGTTCCGTACTGATATACCCGGTAATTCAATTATTCTTTTATCTTTAATATTAAAGGTAAAGAGTGATGGAACGGGTGGTTCAATCGTATGGCCCAAAGATTCTATCATCTTCCAAATGGACCCGCTGCTGCCGGTACAGACAATTATTTTATCTGCATGAAAATCTTTAATTGCAGTAGTAATGGTCCAATCTTCCTGAGGTTCCTTCCGGATACTTGTTACAACATGCTGTTTCATAACTATTATCCCGGCTTTTTGAACAGTATCCAATAAACAATTGACAATAGTTTGCGAATCGTCAGATATAGGGAATATCCTACCGTCAGGTTCTGTTTTTAATTTTACACCATGACTTTCAAACCAATCAACTGTATCTTTAGAATTAAATTTATGAAAAGGTGATAATAATTCCTTTCCTCCCCGAGGGTAGAATTTTATTAGGTCTGATGGGTCAGAACATACATTAGTAACGTTGCATCTTCCCCCGCCTGAGATTTTTACTTTATTTAAGACATTATGCCCCTTTTCTAAAATAAATATATTATTCCCTGTATTTATTTCAGCAGAGGCAGAGGCTGCAAAGAATCCAGCCGCGCCACCTCCTATTATAGCTATATCTTTTTCTTTTTTCTTCAATGATCAAATTTAATATAATTGAATAAACAAAATATTTTTTAATTTATGATAATATTTATTCCACTTGGTGGTGCTAAATTAACCCCAAAAAAGTAATTCTAGTGCATGGGGATCAACCGGCTATTAACTAGGTAGGATTAAATATAATAAAAGAATATAAACACATAAAGGTCTTTTCTGCTGAAACAGGTAAAGAGTTAATCCTTTAGTGTCTCTTCCAATACGGCATGATATTATATAACAAGGTAAATTACCTTATCCTTTATTATTTAACTTCGAAGATGAATATGGCTAATTTTTTCGGATACATTTCGGCATTCTGCACAACTGCGGCATTTGTTCCACAGGCAATAAAAGTGTTTAAAACAAAAAAGACCAATGATATTTCACTGGGAATGATTTTACTAATGACTATTGGAGTTGGTTTTTGGGTGATCTATGGAAGTTTAATAAATGCCTGGCCGATAATTATTGCTAATGTTATAACATTTGTTCTGGCGCTTTATATTTTAGTCAAGAAAATAAAACTAGGATAGAATGCTAAGGTTTGGAAAGAATTTCCTTCTCTTTTTGCGAAAGTCCTTTAACAATAAGATCATAGGAATGGTTTATCCATTCGTAAATGTATTTGTCTGGAATGCTGCCGTCCAGAATAACTGTGTTCCAATTTAACTTATTCATATGGTATCCAGGGGTTACGGCATCATATTTTTCTCTTAATTCAACTGCAAATTCCGGGTCGCATTTTATATTAATACTTACCGGCGGAGTTAAATTGGAAAGAAGGAACATCTTCCCCATAACTTTATACACAGGAGTATCTTCGTTAAAGGGGAGAGATTCTGTAACTCCTTTTTTCTTTAAACAATATGCTCTGATATTTTCAAGGTTCATAAACGTCACGTTAAAATTTTATAAACTAACTTTAATACTTCTTCCATTTTAATAGAATTTATGTCCCCAGGCTCAGATACAATATTATATTTATTCTTCCCCACAGGTGCCCATTCATATTCATTTGCCGGCAGCATCAAAGAAATTTGATTAACACTTGTGGCTGCAGCAATGTGCATTGGGCCAGTATCGTTTGTTATATAGAGATTTATTTTTTCTAATACTGCTGCTAAATTAAGGATTGAAAGGTTATCGGCTAAAACGAATTTAATACCACGCCGTGATAGCTCTTTATCAATTCTATTTATGACATTTTTATCAATTTCACCGCAAGTAATTAGAATATAATTAGAGTATCTTTTATAGATTGTTTCTATTAAATTTATAAAATTCTCTGTGCTCCAGGTATTAGCAGTCTTACCCGCACCAGGGTGAAAACCAATAATATATTTGTTATCCGATGGAAATTTCTTTTTAATATAATTATCGGCAAATTCAAAATCTCCTTGCATTATCCTTAATCCGCATTTTACCTCGTCTTCCAATAATTCGCATCCAGCTAGTTTGGCTATCTGCAAGTTCCTAACAGTTTGATGTACTTTATTCTTTGTCCAGTTAAAATCCTCACTTTTATTAAGAAGGCTATAGGCAGGATTCTTCACTCCATCTATCCTTTTTACCCCTACTCTCACTTTCGCCCCTGAGAAAAAATTTATTATATGGGATGTTGTTGAAACCTTTACTGTGGAAGGTACTATTCCCAACAAATATTTTTTTTGTCTGAGTTTCCTATAGAAATTAAAAATTGTTTTAAGAGAGCTCTTATCGTAGAAAATAACATTATCAATAAATGGGTTTATTATTTTAAATGGGACAGGGTAATTTGTTATGGATGCAACCAGAGTAACTGATGCTGAAGGATACTTCTTTTTGAGTGCCTTATAAAGAGGAAGGGAGCATAACATATCTCCGATTTGATTATGTCTTCTCACAACCAGAATATTTATTTCAGATTTATCTTCTATTTCAGTATCCTCACAGGATTTATTTCTTATGAAAAGGAAAATCTATAATAAGGAGAATCAAGGATTATTTTTTTGTTCTATCAAGATATCTGGCAGCATCCTTTGCGAAATAAGTTAATATCATATCAGCCCCGGCACGTTTAATTCCTGTTAAGGATTCGATCATAACCCTTTCCTCATCGATCCAGCCATTTCTACCAGCAGCTTTTATCATTGCAAATTCACCCGAGACCTGATAAGCTGCGGTAGGGAGGCCAAATTTTTGCTTTGCCCGGTAAATAACATCCAGGTAGGGACCGGCAGGTTTTACCATTATTATATCGGCACCTTCTTCTATATCATCCTCAATTTCGCGCATAGCTTCGTTAGTGTTGCGGGGATCCATCTGATGAGATTTCCTGTCGCCAAATGCCGGAGTTGATTCAGCTGCTTCACGGAAAGGGCCATAATAACCTGAGGCATACTTGGCTGCATAACTCAGAACGGGGATTTTATAAAAGCCCTTCGCATCCAATGCTTTTCTAATTGCACCGATCCTGCCATCCATCATATCGGAAGGTGCAATTATATCGGCTCCTGCTTCAGCATGAGATACGGCTTCCTTAACAAGAAGTTCGACTGTCTCATCATTCAATATTTCCTCGCCATTTAAAACACCACAATGTCCATGCGAAGTATATTCACATAAACAAACGTCGGTCATAACCAGAAGATCTTTCACTTCTTTTTTAATTGCCCTGACTGCCTGTTGTATGATTCCATCAGGATCGTAAGCACCGGAACCGAGCTCATCTTTATGATCAGGTATACCGAAGAGAATAACGGCAGGAATTCCCAAAGATTGAATGTCTTTACATTCTTTAACCAAAACATCTACAGACATATGGTAATTACCAGGCATCGAACTCACTTCCTTTTTAATGTTTTTTCCGGGGACAACGAACAGGGGGTAAATAAAATCATTCTTTGATAATACTGTTTCACAAACCATATCCCTGACAAGAGGGCTATATCTTAATCTTCTTAATCTTTTCGTTGGATATGCAGCCATTTTATACTCCTTCTTTATTTGAGAGCTTTTTAATTTTATTTAAAATCTTTTCAGAATTCTTAATACAGTCACCTACGGAAATTCCTTCCCGGTAATTACCGGATAATAAAATTCCAGGGTTATCTTTTTCGAATTTATCAAAATAATTTTCGTGTTCAATATAACCGAGGTTATATTGAGGAATTGCTTTGGGCCAGAATTTATAGGTAAGATAAATGGGTTCACCTACAATCCTCATTAATGTTTCAAATTCATTCCGCACTCTTTTAATCAGCAGGTCTTTATCATAAGTAAGGACACCCGGATCCCTTGCACCTCCTATAAATAGTGTAAAAGATGCCTGCCCCTCACCTGCACGATTTGGAAAAAGTACTGAGCTCCATATAGCACCCAAGAATGATTTTTTTTCCTTAGCCGGGATTAAAAATCCGAACCCGTCAAGGGGCTGTCCTATATCTTTTATATCATATGCAATAAATAGAACAAGTACCGGAGGATAGTAAATTTTGTTCAAATGTTCAGCCAGAAAAGAATCAAACCTACCAAAAAGAGTTGATGCAGTATAGGCAGGGATAGTGGAGATAAGATAATTACAATCCACTGATGACAAACCGCCGGAATTAGAATAATTGATTTTATAACCAGACTGGACCGTCTCTACAGAATTAACTTCTGAATTCAAATGAACTTTCTCACCAAGAAATTCTGATATTGCTAATGGAAATACCTGCATCCCATCGTTAAAGGAGAACATTTTGGCATCCTGTTTTGATTTCTCCGGTCTGTTTTTCCTTTCCTTAATACTTTTGATTGTGCCCTTAATTAAACCACCATATTTTTCCTCAAGGGCATATAGTTTTGGGAAGGCTGATTTAACACTCAAATCTTCCGGGTTACCAGCATAAACCCCTGCAACAAAAGGATTTATTGCATAGTCAAGAAATTCCTGTCCAAGCCTTCTTTTAACGAATTCTCCTATACTCTGATAATATCCATCTTTTGAACGTCCGATGAACAGTTCAGCGAACAACCTAAATTTTCCTCTCGAGCTAAATAGCCTTGATTTAAGAAAGCTTTTGGGGTTCATTGGCAGAGGATGTAGAACATCATTTCTTAAAATATATCTTTTATTCCCTTTTCTGTTAGCGTAAACAAACTGATCTGATAATTTGAGATCATTAACTATCTGTTCAATCAACGGAGTTGTTTCCAACCCACTATTGGGGCCTCTATCAAACAGATATCCCTTATCAAAAACAGTTTCTATTGATCCGCCAACTTCATTCTTCTTTTCAAGAACCGTTACATCGTATCCATCCTTATTTAATAGATAAGCTGTAGTTAAACCTGAAATTCCAGCACCGAGGATAACAATTTTATTGTTCATTCATTATACTTTAATTAAAAATTATACAGTCCTGGAATATCGTGCTATATCTTCTTTCCTTTCAATGTATCCGTCAAAATTCATTGCAATATTCCGAATAAGAAGCCGTCCTATGTCGTGAACAGAGATTTTTTCTTTTGTAATATTAACAAGGTTATCAGATTCCATTTCTTTCATATTATTAAGTCCCCATTCAAAATATTTATTAAAATCTATATTAAACTTCTGTTCTATAGATATAATATCAATTTCAAAATCGCACATAATTTTCATAATAACATATCTACGGAGGATATCATCATCATTTAGTTTATATCCTTTTACAACAGGGAGAGTTTCATCATCCAGGGCCTTATAATACTCTTTTTCTGTTTTATAATTCTGAGAATATATATGCTGCAACTGACTAATACCGGTTATACCCATAGCATACAGGTCGGCACCTGCATTTGTGCTATATCCTTGAAAATTACGATAAAGTTTCTTTTCTTTAAAGGCAACGGCAAGTTCATCATCAGGTTTGGAGAAATGATCCAATCCAATAAATACATATCCTGCGGCTGTTAGTTTCTCAACTGTCATTTTTAAGATCTGAAGTTTTTCCTCGGGCAAGGGAATATCCTCAGGGTGAATTAGTCCCATGTGTTTTTTCATCCATGGCACATGTGCATAATTAAAAACTGCAATCCGATCAGGTGAAATATCAATTATCCTATCAACTGTGTCAGCAAATGAATCGACAGTCTGAAAAGGAAGTCCATATATAAGATCCAGGTTGAAGCTATGAAATTTTAAGTCTCTAATCCAATCGACAGCCTGTCTTGTAATATCTTCAGGCTGAATTCTATTAACTGCCTTTTGTACTTTTTCATTAAAATCCTGCACTCCCATACTAATCCTGTTAAATCCATTATATCTAAGAGCTTCCAGATGAGCTTTTGTTAAACCACGCGGATCTATTTCACAACTATTTTCTGAATCCTCCTGGAAATTAAAAGATTCCTTTATGTACGAAGCGAGGTTTGAGATTTCGTCCGGATTAAGATGCGTAGGAGTACCGCCTCCCCAGTGAAGCTGAGCAACTTTCCGATCAACATTAAGATAGCTTCTTATCATATCCATCTCTTTTTTCAGATAAGACTGATATTCCTTCACTCTGTCACGGTTTCTTGTAATAATCATATTGCATCCGCAGAAATAGCAAAGAGTATCACAATATGGCAGATGAAAATAAAGAGAAAGGTCGGGTAGATCAGCACCATAATTTGTTTTAACTATTTCGTCAAAATAGTTTTCATGTTTAAAGTTTTCATTAAACTGCGGGGCTGTCGGATAACTAGTATACCTGGGACCCGGTTTATCATATTTCCTGATTTTAGCTAAATCAATTTCAAACATTTTATATTCCTTTACTTACGCATTCTTTCAGATGAAACCGTGGACTTTCTTCTTTTACAAAATCAACTAATGCTTTAGCATTTTCCGGCTCAACATCCGGTAATATACCATGCCCCAGGTTAAATATATGTCCGTTCCCGCATCCGTAGGACTTCAATATTGTTATCACCTCATTTCTTATTTTTTCCTTATTTGCATATAAAATAGCAGGGTCCATATTACCCTGCAAGGCAGTTTTCATATTCAATAAATTTCTTACTTTCCCAATATCTACAGTCCAGTCCAAACCAAGTACGTCCGCTCCCGAAGAGGCGAGTTTTGCCGGATCATAATTAACACCTTTTGCAAAAAAGATAACAGGTTCTTTTTTCCTTCTTATTAAAGATATAATTTTTGTTATATATGGAAGAGAGAATTCCTCAAAATCACGGGGAGATAAGATTCCTCCCCAGGTATCAAATATCTGGACAGCATCTGCCCCTGCTTCAATTTTGGCGGACAAATAATCTGCAACTGCTTCAGCAAGTTTATTAAGTATTTCGTGTGCTAATGAAGGAGAATTATAAATCAAGCTTTTAACGAATACAAAATTCTTAGATCCTTTACCTTCTACCATATAAGTGAGCAATGTCCATGGAGAACCACTGAATCCTATCAAGGGTACCCTGCCATTTAATTCTTTTTTGGATAAGGTTATTGCATCCATTACATATTTCAGATCTTTCAAAGGCTCTATTCTTTTTAACCGCGATACATCAGCTTTGTTTCTGACCGGATAGGGAAACATCGGACCTTTACCTTCATGCATTTCAAGATGCATACCCATAGCCTCAGGAATAATAAGTATGTCTGAAAAAATAATAGCCGCATCGACGCCAATAATGTCCACCGGCTGCAAAGTAACCTGCGCAGCCAATTCAGGTGTTTTACACATTGTTAAAAAATCAGCATTCTCACGAATCTTTCTATACTG
>JARLHD010000527.1 GCA_031292435.1 Ignavibacteriaceae bacterium | reverse complement strand
GGTGAATTGCTATTCCCAGAAGCTGAAACAGAGGCAATCTTATACCAGCTATTGCTGATTTGTAATTTCATTTCAATATCAAAGGATAAAGTATTAAGCTCAGTTGCCGTATTCCAGTTTAATATAACATTATTGTTGATTACTGATGTGGTGAATTTGGTTAGTTCAACGGGTAAGGCTGAAACCGTACTATCATTAATGCAGCGGATGCTATAACCCCCACTTTTAAAAACGGGATTCCCTATAATGTTAGTATCAATACTTGTAAGTTGAAACTTATAAGCATGTGTTGCATCATAGTTCGTGGATCTCCAATAAATGGTACTAGTACCAAGATTATTGAAAGTACCATTAAAATTTATCCCCGCTAACAATGCTGAAAACCCGCTTGCATTTGTTCCTGCTCCTGAACCTGAACCTTGGCCTATTTCTTTTAAATTATTTCCATTGCCACTAACGAAGGACTTTACTGTTGCAAAATCATTCCATGAAGGGATATGCCACCCAGTGGGGCAAATCCCTTTTGTATTTTCAGTTGTAACATATTGCATGGCTTCATCCCATTGGTAAAGACCACCGAATAATGAACATTTCACTAAATCATTGTTATAACAATATTTTTCAATTATTTCGTTATTGGTTTGATTTTGGGTTGAGTCAATCATAGTTCCAATATTTAGGTTTTCTCTCATCCAACACTGATCACCAATTGCAACTGTATTATAAGTCTGCCCGGCATAATTAACCGTTGGAATCCCAGGACACGGATTGATAGGTATTTGATAAATACTAAATAAATTGCCAATGCTATTAGTGTCAGAACTATTTGTACTGCTGATTTTTACTTTACAGTTTGTTGAGGGGGTATTAGGAATAGTCCAATTAAGGCTGCCCGCTGATGTTGGTGTCGAAGATATAATATTTATCCAGTTTGTTCCATTATTTGTTGAATAATCTATCCTGATATTAATTACGCTGCTAAATGACCAAGTTATTTTTTGTGTTGAGCCAATTAACCAATTTTCTCCACCAGATGGTGATTTTAACAATAATGGACCTATATCATCACGAACACAACGCGAACCACCGGCAACGCCTACTTTATATTCGTCGCTGAAACTTGTTGCACTTGTATTTCCATCTATAAAATATAGATCTATCAAAATTGGTTCCATAAAATAGTTATAAGGAAAGATTGTACTGGCTCCTAAAGCTGCAAAGGTGCTATCATAATTACGGCATCCTCCTAAAAGTGCAGAAAAACCATTTGAATTATACCCGATCCCAAATTCTGTCCCTTCACCCTCTTTCTTTAGTGCATTACCATCAAATGAAACCTTTTGCATTAAATAATTGAATTCATCATAGGAGGCTATATGCCAGAATGTAGGACAGATTCCAGGTTCCTGCATTTCAGGATATGTATATAAGCCGCCATACTTTGTACAATAGGTTGTATCATTATTATAACAATATTTTTCAATTATTCCATTTGTTGCAGGTGTCTTATTCCCAGGAATCATTATCCCTATATTAAGGTTTTCCTGAAACCAGCACTTCCCGTTAATATCTACTGTTCTATAAACCTTATTACCATGCTCTATCGTAGAAATTTCGGGACAAGGATCTTTATGAATTGTGAATATACTATCACTTATAGAAATTGATGTCAAGTCACTTAAATCTGTTAATTTAATCATACATTTTGCTGAAGGAGTATTTGGTATTGTCCATTTATATTCTCCATCATTAGCAGGAGCGGAATCTAATATCAGAATCCAGCTATTCCCATTATC
Organism: Ignavibacteriaceae bacterium; assembly: GCA_031292435.1. GTDB lineage: Bacteria > Bacteroidota > Ignavibacteria > Ignavibacteriales > Ignavibacteriaceae > Fen-1301. Next base: position 2,194 of record JARLHD010000527.1, on the reverse strand, counting down.
TGTAGTATACTCTATTTTAATTTTCTTATTTTCTAAAATCCCTCCCCAGGATATCATATGAAGTGAACCAATCTGCCAATTTTCTCCTCCAAAGGGTGATTGTAACAGTAACCCTGCCGTATCTTTTAAGCATCTTACACTTAATGCAAAATCAGTATTGTAATATTCTCCAAGAATTACATCACTGTCATTCCATAAGCCCAAATATACTCCTTCATAAGGGTCCTGATTCAACAAATAGAAAGAATAAGAATTCCAAAAATTTGCATTTGTCCCCAATTGAATAAATGTTGAGTAAGATCCTAAACCTGATAATAAACCGGAAAATCCACTTATATTAGTCCCTTGTCCTTCTCCAATCTTTTTCAACGCATTTCCATCACCATGAACAGTAGTGTCTAATATTCGGAAGTCAAGATATGAAGGGATGTGCCATCCTAAAGGGCAGATACCTCTTGTCCCTCGCTTTATACTATACTGCACTGCCTCACGCCATTGGTATAACCCCCCGTATATTTCACACATATTAGGATCATTATTGTAGCAATACTTTTCTATTGTATCATTGTCTTTTTGATTTGAAATAGCAGTCATCATTGACCCAATATTCAGGTTTTCTTTAAGCCAGCATTGGGAGCCAATTTGTACTGTGTGGTACCATTGACCGGAATAATTGATGGAATCTAATCCAGGGCAGGGGCTTTGGGAATAAGCTAAAGAAGGGAATAAAAGGAAAAGAGCCAAGTAAAAAATCTTCATAAAAAAACTCTAACATTTAATCAGAGATTTAGTCAATTTTCCGCGAACCAATAGTTAAACATAAATAAGACTTGAACAAATAGCAATTTGGCTAATTTATCCGGGGGGCCAGGATAGTTTGCGACCGCCGAGGAGGTGGAGATGGAGGTGGGGGACTTCCTGACCGGCGTTTATACCATTGTTTATTACGATCCGGAATCCGGTTTTATCAATACCCTGTTCTTTTGCTATAAGGTTAGCGGCATCGAATAGATCGCCGAGAAGGGAGGCATCTTTTTTACCATCGATTTCTGTTGTATAGGCAATCGGCTGTTTGGGAATAATGATAATATGAATTGGAGCCTGAGGACTTATATCCCTAAAAGCAAGGACGGTATCTGATTCAAAGACTATATCAGCAGGGATTTCTTTACGGATTATTTTAGAGAATATTGTTTCTGCCATTGGGTTACTCCGATTTATCTATTCCATATTTTTTCATTTTGCTGTAGAGATGACTGCGCTGGATGTCGAGCACTTCGGCAGCTTTACTGACATTCCAATTATTAGCTTCGAGCTGTTTTAGGATGAATGCTCTTTCGGCTTTTTCTTTAAACTCCTGGAAGGAGTTATTTATATCGATAATATCTGTGAGATGGTTATGACCAGTGGAGAATAATATTTCAATATCCTTGCGTGTAATTTCCCGTTTATCGATTATGATAATAATTCTCTCGACTGAATTTCTAAGTTCACGGACATTGCCGCTCCATTCCATTGACTGCATAAATTTCATTGCATCATCGGTTAATTTTACAAGAGGCTTTTTATGTTTGGCAGTGATTTCTTCAATGAAGCTATTTATGAGAACAGGTATATCATCTATCCGTTCACGAAGCGGGGGAATCTGGATAGGGATAACATTTATGCGGTGATATAAGTCCTCACGGAAAGTTCCTTTTTCAATTTCATCGAGAAGGTTTTTATTTGTGGCGGAGATTATTCTAACATCCACTTCTATTTTTTTGCCGCCGCCTACGCGTTCTATTTTGCCATCCTCTATAGCGCGTAATACTTTTGCCTGAGCCTGAAGGCTCATATCACCAATTTCGTCGAGGAAGAGGGTTCCTTTATTAGCGAGTTCGAACCTACCTATTCTCTGCTGAACAGCGCCTGTGAAAGAACCTTTCTCATGTCCAAATAGTTCAGATTCAATCAGTTCATTAGGGATTGCTGCGCAGTTTACTTCGACGAATGATCGATCCTTACGCAAGCTTTGGTTATGGATAGCTTTTGCCACTAGTTCTTTGCCTGTACCGTTATCGCCTGTTATAAGAACACGAGTATCGAGAGGGGCGACCTTTTCTATCAAATCCAGAATATTACGGATAGGTTTGCTGTTACCTAATATTTTATCGCTGCCGGAGAGTGATCTTTTAATTTCTTTATTTTCGAG
>JARLHD010000526.1 GCA_031292435.1 Ignavibacteriaceae bacterium | reverse complement strand
TAGGCAGGTTTTTGAAGAAAAAGAGCTTATACCATGAATAGGTGGATTTTTAAGAAAATGACGAAAAATATATTAAATAAAATTAGGGGCTATACTTTAGTCAGGTTGTTATTTAGTGAATTGGAGAGAAAATAGATAATAAAAAAAGCCGTTAGGGGTGTGCCAACGGCTTAATAATTTAATCTACAATACAGAACTTATTTCAAAAGGATCATTTTTTTAATACCAGTAAAAGTATTTCCGGTTGCTTTTTCTATTGCAGCTATTTTGTATATGTATACACCTGATGCCAGTTTAGATGAATATGAACCAAAGCTTATGCTGTAATATCCTGCCTGCTGATCCTGGTTAACCAACTCAGCTATTTTCTGTCCAGTTATGCTATATACTTCGACTATTACTTTTGCATCATTAGGCACCTGGTAATCTATCCTGGTTGAGGGATTAAAAGGATTTGGGTAATTTTGGGTTAATACAAAGCTAGCAGGCAGTCCTATTGAACCTTGAATTACTTCACTGTATATATAAGAACCATCATTATCAATCATCTTTAATCTGTATTGAAATCTTCCTGACATAAGATTCTTATCGGTGAATGAATATTGTTTTGAGGAATTACTTAAGTCAGATGCTTTAACGCTTCCGACAGCAATCCATGAAGCAGCAGCATTATCGTTCAAGACAGATCTTTCTATATCAAAATTATTGCTATTCTTTTCTGTACTAGTTGTCCAGTTAAGGGTTATATTTCTACCTGCGGTTTTGGAGGTAAAGGAGGATAATTCAACGGGAAGAGAATTGCCCGGATCTGTGAAAGTTCCGACATAGAAAGCGCCGGTATTATTATTAAGAATAGTAAAACCTCCCCCCAGATACATCTTCCCCTCTGCGGGACTGATCCGAAAAGCTAATATAATTGAATTTACTCCCTTATCAAGTGCTGACAAACTGGCGCCATTCCATTTGGCTATGTATTTTGCCGAAGTTCCGTTGCCAAGAAGAGTAAAACCCCCACCCACATAAACATCAGTACCACTAACGGCAATTGCATCGACGGCGTAGTTTACTCCGTTAGAAATACCGCTTGTTAATACTGACCATGTTGTGCCATTCCATTTGGCAATGTGATTAGCTGAGGTTGTTCCGTCGCCAAGTAAAGTAAAAGGTCCACCCACATAAACATCGGTACCGCTGATTGCAATTGTATTTACGCCTGCACTTACTCCGTTAGAGGCGCCGCTTGTTAATGTTGACCAAGTGGTGCCATTCCATTTGGCAATACGTTTTGCAGAGGTTGAGCCGTCACCGAGTAAAGTAAATTGCCCTCCTACATAAACATCACTGCCGCTGACAGCAATTGCCTGAACGGTATTATTTACTCCATTAGAAGCGCCGCTTGTTAAGGTTGACCATGTGCTAGTAGTTGTGTTCCATTTGGCTATATTTTTTGCAGAGGTTGTGCCATCTCCAAGTAAAGTGAATGATCCACCGACATAAACATCACTGCCGCTAATGGATATTGCCTGAACAACAGAATTTACTCCGTTAGAGGCGCCGCTTGGTAAGGTTGACCAAGTAGAGCCATTCCATTTGGCAATACCTTTTGCTGAGGTTGAGCCGTCTCCAAGAAAAGTAAAACTACCCCCCACATAAACATCAGTACCACTGACAGCAATTGCATAGACGATATTATTTACTCCGTTAGATGCGCCACTTGTTAGAGTTGACCATGTGCAGGTAGCAGAGTTCCATTTGACAATATTGTTTGCAGAGGTTGTGCCGTCTCCAAGTAAAGTAAAACTACCCCCCACATAAACATCTGTGCCGCTAATGGAAATTGCAGCGACATCATAATTTACTCCGTTATTTCCGCTGCCTACAGGAGAAAAAGTAGTGCCGTTCCATTTGGTCATATAATTTATCGGGGTTGTGGCGTCACCAGGTAAAGTAAATTGCCCGCCTGCATAAACTTCCGTACTGTTAACAGCAATTGCATTGACGGTATTATTTACTCCATTAGAAGCGCCGCTTGTTAGTGTTGACCATGCCGTGCCATCCCATTTGGCTATGTAATTTGCTGATGTTGTGCCGGTATTACCAAGTTTAGAAAAATTACCACCGACATAAACATCTGTACTGTTAACAGCAATTACATTGACGGTACTATTTACTCCGTTAGAGGAGCCGCTTTTCAATGTAGACCATGCAGTGCCATTCCATTTGGTTATGTAATTTGCTGATGTTGTACCGTCGCCGAGTAAAGTAAATTGCCCACCCATATAAACATCAGTACCGCTGACAGCAATTGCATAGACGATATTATTTACTCCGTTAGACGCGCCACTTGTTAGAGTTGACCATGTGCCGGTAGTGGTATCCCATTTGGCTATGCGTTTTGCGGATGTTGTGCCGTCGCCGAGTAAAGTAAAATTGCCACCCACATAAACATTGCTACTGCTGATGGCAATTGAATTGACTGTATTATTCACTCCGTTAGATACGCCGCTAGTTAATGTTGACCATGTGTTTGTGGCAGTGCTCCATTTGACTATATATTTTGCTGAGGTTGTTCCGTCCCCAAGTAAACTAAAAGCCCCTCCTATATAAACATCACTGCCGCTAATAGCAATTGCATAAACATAATTAATAACACCATTGGAAAATCCGCTTGTTAAGGTTGACCATGCAGAGCCATTCCATTTTGCAATGTATTTTGCAGAGGTTGTACCGTCGCCAAGTAAAGTAAATTGCCCACCCACATAAACATCACTGCCGCTGACAGCAATTGCCTGAACGGTATTATTTACTCCATTAGAAACTCCGCTTGTTAAGGTTGACCATGAGGTACCATCCCATTTAGCTATATTATTAGCCGAAATATCGCTCACTAAAGTGAAAGATCCGCCGACATAGATATTCCCGCTTCCATCCACTGCCATTGCGTAAACAGCGCCATTGGTTCCATCACGGCCTGACCCAAGGCTGCCCCAGCCATAAGTTGAGGTTCCCTGAGTAGAATTTATTTTTGAGAATACCGGTTCTTTGTTTTTGCCGTAAGTCATTTCATAACCATCGGTATTATAGGAACCGCTGGTATTGGGTTTTATTGAGCCGGTTTCATTTAATATCTTTGCGACACTTTGTGGGGTATCCTGAGCGTTCAGATATGCAAATCCAAAAGCAATTATGAGCAGAAGAGTACAAAATATTTTCATTTGATATAGTTATTTGTTTATAGAATTGAAATACATGCAGAAGGTATATAGTTAGAGAACCAATTGATGTAAGGCAATACCTGATATTTAATCATAATGGACAGAAAAAAAGCCGTTGTGGGTGTGGCAACGGCTTATAGGATGCTAATTATTGAACCGAACTATTTCATGAGGATCATTTTTTTTGTGTTTTGGAAGGACTGTTTGCCATTCAGGGAATTGGCTTTTATTGTATAGAAGTAAACACCAGTTGAGAGTCCATTTGCATTGAACTGAACCTGGTGAGAACCAGCGGGAATAAATCCATTTATCAATGTTTTAACTTCATTACCAAGCACATTAAATATTTTCAGAGTTACGTAAGCATCTGAAGGGAGCTGGTATGAAATAGAAGTAGATGGATTAAACGGATTAGGATAATTCTGGGAAAGATTAAATGCTTTAGGAGTAGTTGAATTATCCGAATTAACACCAGATAAAGTAATATTTATATTAGCATTAGTCTCACCCGGATGTACCTGAATACTTGAGCTAACATATCCAGGAGGAAGATTAACCGTTTGGGGACCAATGGAATAATTATAAATTTTATTGCTAACATGAGCAGTATAATATCCATTTATATCAGTGGTTGTAAAAACAAATCCGGTATCAGAATTCATGCAAATTAATTGCAAGTTATAATTTGGTGAATTTCCATTTAGAGTAACTCTTCCGCTAATAGTAGAATTTGTTTTAAATATTATAATATCATGATTAACAGCGTCACCAGATTTTATAGAAGCGAGTCCGTAAAATCCGGTAACATAGTTTGTATTATTTTGATCGCTAGTGTAACTTGAACCGAGATATAAATTGGCTGCGGGTAATTCAGACGGAAGGAAACCAACTTTGAATACTCCATTTTGGTCTGTAGGTATGCGGCGGTTTATATTTCCCTGGCTATTATTTACCTGTACCTGTGTTATTGCAGGTTTTCCGAATTCGTCTCTTACTGTTCCAGATATAGAAGCAGCTGATGCGGTGACAGTAAAATTATTACCATTATATGTGGAAGTACCCGGAGTGAGTGTTATTGAATATCCGTTAGAGACAATAGCAGAACCAAAAATAGTACTATTATCGATATTTACGCTCCATGGATTTCCAGAAGTATCGGCATTCTTATGAATGGTAAAATTACCATTAGCATCAGTAATAGCATCCCAGAATTCCTGCTGACCATTACCACTGTTACTTGTAAGAGAGAGCATAATATTAGCTTTACTTACGCCGGCAGGAACAGTAACATTTCCGGAAATGGTAAATGTAGGTGAAACTAAATTGGTAACAGTCCCAATTACATTTTTACTAATATTATGATTTGTGAAAACCATGATATAATGAGCGGGAGCCAAACCAAGATTTTGCTGGAAGACAACATGACCATTGGCTAAACCATCTAAATCCGGGGGACCACCCTGAGTATTGATGACACCATCCACCTGATAAAAGGAAGTCCAAACGACATCATTAGCATCAAGAGTGCCATTCTGATTAGCATCTACCCAAATTACAATTAGAGTAGTATCGCCAGGAGTAGGCACGTCATAGCTCCAGCCAAGCTGATCGCCTGATGCCATACTGAAATTTGTACCTGACGATTGTCCATTAACCAAAAGATTAGTAACCTGACTATATGCAGTTAAGGAAAAGAAGAGAGAGAGAACAAAAAGAAGTGACAATTTTTTCATACGCGTACCTCATTTGTTTTGTGAAAAACAACACAGTTAATACTGCGTGATTAAACTTTCAACATTGTGATATTGTAAATAATCATAAATCACGCCTTAAATTTACATAAAAATATAACAATAAATGCAAATAATTGGAACTATTTGATGTAGATATTACCGAAGAGATGCAAATTATTCTATTTATGAAGAACTGATATGTAGAAGTTACCTAGTAAAGCGTTGATGGTTAAAGATGGAACTATCTTTCAGCGGCTAGTTTGAATAAGGCATTAACTGAGTTCCAGTTACGTGTTGTTGCGCTTAGGTTTAGTTTCTTTTCAAAGAAGTTATTGTTTAGCTTTGTGCGACCATAGCCATTGGGACAGAAGATGAAGATTTCCTTATCCTTTATTATAAATTCATCAGTTTCATTAGGAGGAAGGGTTAACTTATTTATATCAACAGAGGCAGGGGATGCAGGAAGGAAAGTTACATGCAATTTGGCGGGGTCTTCTTTTCTTTTAATAAATGGATTACCGGAAATGATACGATGAAGGTCATCTTTATTTCTTATAACTACAGGTACGGAATAGTTAAATACTTTTTTTATCTGCGATTCGATTTGAGAAGCAAGCTTTGGAATATCTTTGATTGGGGAATCGAATATTACATTACCGCTTTGGACATAGGTAACTACATTTTGGAAGCTAAGGGATTCATATAATTTTTTAAGGTCGGGCATGGAGATCATATTATGACCACTGACATTTATTCCGCGAAGCATAGAAATATATGTGTTCATTAAAAATCACCTTCCTTAATGAGAAATAATGTTAAGAGACTTCATTTTGATTTATTTATGATAATTATTTTATCCGGAGCGAAGTTCCACATGTCACCAGTTTTTTTATCATTGAGATTGACGCTGTTTCCGCAAGCGTAGATTGTCTGATTACCAGGGACGGGGGGAGCTTTATATTTGAACTGAAACAGTACGAAATTACCAACCGGTTTTTTGGGATCTTTATGGGTAAGTTCGCCGGACATCAATTTAAGGTCGGAGCCTTTGGGGGAAAGAGTTCCTTTAGAGGCGGCGATATCAACACCTGCGGCAATGAGGGGACCGCCTGAGATAACCACATTATAATCTGCTTCCTGATCTACTGTCAGGGAATCGGGTCCGGAGATAACCACTTTAACAGTAGGGGTTGGGTTATCACCGTGGCAAGTGCAACCGGGTTTATCTTCAGATTTTCTTGTTCTTCCTTTTTGACCATCGTTATGTGCGTACAGGATAAAAGTTGAGGCAATTATGATGAGAATTGCCGATGTGAAGGAGGAGCGCTTTTTAATTATCATATTTGGATATGTATTAATATTGTAAATGATTGTTTATAATATATAGTAGGGTTAAAGAAGAGAAAAGGGACACATTTGTTAAGGAATAAATCATAATGTTTGTTTGGTACTAAATTTAATTATGCTGTAATAATTATTAAAATAAATTAAAAGTGGGTATGCTTTAGCTAACATTCGAATTCTATTATTTATTACAAATTAACCAATGCAAAAATGATTTGTCAGTGGATGGATAGGTTGAATCATCTAAAGTTATTACATGAGATATAAGGTTAGCCATAGGGTTATATAAATGCGACTCCTCGATGAAGCTGAATAGAAATTATTTTCTTGAAATGAGACATAATATATCCCTCTGATTTCTGATGTGGGTTTAACAATTAAGAAATGACTATAAACATAAATGCAATAAATCAAAGGAGTTAGAGGTGCAAGAAAGAAAGAGTATTGGTTAAATGCAAAGGAGGAATGATTAGTGATACGTGAATAATAGTGTGCATGTTCCTTGTTTAACAATTATTGAAATAGTATGAAGATTTGGTACAGTTTTTTGATTTTTGTTTCGATTGTGTTGAACACACAAAATGTTTATCCGCAATGGGTACAGACGAATGGACCTAATGGCGGCGGGATAACATGTATAGCCGATGAAGGAACTAAAATCTTTGCAGGATCAAGGACAGCGGGGGGTATTTATCTAACCACAGACAATGGTACAAACTGGAGACAGGCGGGTCTGTTTAATACAGATATTTATACAATAGGAGTAAACGGAAATAATATATTTGCCGGTACAAGCGGCGGTGTATTTCTTTCCACCAATGATGGAACAAGCTGGACACAGATAATTAATGGGATGAATGACCCTGTAATTTTTAAGTTTGCTTTCATAGGGGACAGAATATTTGCAGGTTCCTGGGATTGTGTATATCTATCAACAAACAATGGAGCTAGCTGGACAAAAGTTTATAATGGTTATCCAGGTATTTTTATAGGTTATTTTGGAATAATAGGTAATAATATATTTGCAGGAGGAAATTCAGGGGTATTTCTTACAACAAATAATGGGGCTAGCTGGGTGGCAGTAAATAATGGGCTGATGGATACAGTTGTAAATGCTCTTTTGGTAATTGATACAAATATTTATGTTAGTACCGGCAATGGCAGTATCTATATTTCAACAAACAAGGGGACAAATTGGACACTGGTAAATAGTGATCTGGCTTATTTTGCTCTTATGGATTTGTCAGTAAGCGGGACTAATCTTTTTGCAGCTACACGTTTTGGAGGAATGTATCTATCAACAAATAACGGAACAAATTGGGTACAAATAAATAATGGTCTGACATATACTGATGTTTGGTCGCTTGATGTTAGTGGAGGTAAATTATTTGCCGGCACATCAGACGGCGGGATGTACCTTTCAACCAACAACGGATCCAATTGGCAACAAATTAATAACGGACTTTCTAATACGACGGTTAATGCATTAACTGTAAGTTCATCCAATATTTTTGCCGGCACAGATGATGGTGGACAATACATTTCATCAAATGATGGAAAAGATTGGAGACAAGTAAATGACGGGCTAACTACCTTTAGTGTTCTTTCAATTGCAACCTGCGGAAATAATATATATACCGGCACAAACGATGGAGTATTTCTATCAACAAATAATGGTCAGAGCTGGGTTCATCGAAGTAATGGAATTCCTGATTATAGTGGGGTTTTTGCATTAGCTACTAATGGACCAAATATTTATGCCGGTACTAATAATGGCGGAGTTTATATTTCGACTGACAGCGGGGAAAGCTGGCTAGAAAATAACGAATTGATTTATCAATCTGTAAATTCTATAGCTATTAGCGGGACTAATATTTTTGCTGGAACTAATAGTGGAGTGTATCTTTCACAAAACAACGGAACAAATTGGGTACAAGTAAATAAAGGGATTCAGCAAATAGGATATAATTATGTTAGTGCCTTAGCCGTAAGCGGGGATAAAATTTATGCAGGAATTGCCGGCAGGAGTACAGGAGTTTATGTAACAACTAATAATGGAGCGGAATGGACACTCAGTAATAATGGATTAAGCAATATTAGTGTCGAGTCTTTTCTGGTTACTGATAATAATATATTTGCCGGTACAAACATGGGAGTATATTTATTATCAAACGACGGAACTACGTGGGTACAAATTGGAATGAATAATATTAATGTTTTATCCCTTTCACAAAATGGATCTGATATTTTAGCCGGAACACTTGGTGCAGGAGTTTGGAAACGACCACTTTCAGAAGTTCTTCCTGTTGAGTTAGTTTCTTTTACGGTAGGTGAAAGTAATGGAAGTGTTGTGTTGAAGTGGAGTACTGCGACGGAGTTGAATAATATGGGGTTTTATGTGGAGAGGTCTAGTAATAAATCTGAGTGGGGGAAGGTTGGTTTTGTGAAGGGGAGTGGGAATAGTACTTCTACAATTAGTTATTCTTATGTGGATAAATCGGTGAGCCAAGCAGGGAAGTATTTTTACAGGCTGAAGCAGGTTGATAATAATGGATCGTATAAGTATTCGAATGTTGCGGATGTGGAGTTTGGTGCTCCTTCTGCATATGCATTGAATCAGAATTATCCGAATCCATTTAATCCTAGTACAAAGATTTCTTATATTTTAAAGGATAAGGGTTATGTGAAACTGAAGGTGTATGGAATTAAGGGAGAGTTAGTCAAGGTTCTTGTGAATGAATCGAAGGATGCCGGGTATTATGAGAGTGAGTTTGACGGGAAGGGCTTGGCAAGCGGGGTTTATATTTACAGAATAGAAGTTATTGGGGATGGGAATAAGGCAGCATATTCGGACATAAAGAAGACGGTGCTGTTGAAATAGATTGTTGATAATAATCTGATAAAACGATAGATTGTTATGAGTTAGTTGAATAATATATTTGTCTTTTTTGAAAGCAGGGAATTGGTTCTTAAATTGAACTTTATT
>JARLHD010000525.1 GCA_031292435.1 Ignavibacteriaceae bacterium | reverse complement strand
CAAGTCGCTTAAAAGTCGCTTTATACTCGCTTTATACTTGCTCTATAGGTAAGTAATGACCCTAGAATAACTAAGGATGGGAAGGGTCGACCGGATATAGAATAATTTCTTTACCTGTTTTTATTAAAGTAAAACTCTGTACCAGACCGTGAAATAAACGACTAATAAAAAAGCCGTTAGTTTTCACTAACGGCATTTATTTCCATTCTCATTAATTATTTCACCAGAAGCATTTTCTTACTTGAAACAAAATCATTAACCCGAACCTGATAGATGTATACTCCACTTGAAAATCTGGATGCATCAAAAGTGAAATCATAGCTACCTTCAATCTTATATTCATTAACGAGTGTTATCACTTCCCTCCCAAGAATATCATAAACCTTTAAAGTTACAAATCCCGGATTAGGAATTTGATATCTGATTGTTGTTGATGGATTGAAAGGGTTCGGATAATTCTGGTACAATTCATATGTCGTAGGAATATTGACTTTAACTGTTTTTGCATTCTTTTTCATTACTTTACTTAAGCCATTTATTAGACGATCTGCAAGTTCTATCCTCATTTGTACTTCACTATCCTCTGAATTCAACCCTTTAATTTCTGATAGTATTTGTGAGGCAGTTGTTAGATCCTTTTTAATATGCAAATAAGCAAATAATTTTTCAAATCTTGCGCTTATCCCTTCATAGCTGGCGGTTGTATTTTTTATAACATTGTTATAAGCTACAATGGCACTATCAAACTGATTATTCTTTAGGAAATCATCGCCAAATATTTTTTCAACTACTGTATAATAATTTTTATCAGTTAATAATCCTTCTAAATAACCTGATATTTCATTTCTATAATATTTCATTTCTATTTTAGTGAGCTCTCTAACTGCAATCTGAATGTATTTATTTTTTAGAATTAAATTTTTATACCCATCCTTTTTTTGAGAATAACTACCATGAACAAAAATATTTAAGGAACATTCCCCTAAATTATATATTTATTATTGAAGCATTATTTTCAGAGATATTATTTTATCAATATGCACTTTTTCAAATCGGAATATACAGGGATGTTGCCTTTGCCGATTACTTCTAAACGATATAAGTAAATTCCGCTGGCTAATCCTTTTGCATTAAATTCTGTTTCATAGTAACCAGATTCTTTAGTTTCATTTACAAGAACTTTAATAAGTTTTCCTATTATATCATAAACCATCAGTTTAACATAGCCTTTATCTTTAAGGTTAAATGATATTATGGTGCTTGGATTGAAGGGGTTGGGATAGTTTTGGAACAATTTATAAGCATGAACTATTGAGTAATAATTATCTGTGGAACTGAGGATAACTGATATTTCATTTGAGGAAGATGAAACATGTCCGGTTTTATCTTCTGCGGTTAGTTTGTAGTATAAATGTCCAATGTTATTAGGCAATTGCTGGATGAAAAGAGTATCCTTTTGCCTTGATATTAACTTTGCAGGGATAATTGTAAAATTCGGGATTGTATCCCGATAGAGATTATAATAGGCTGTATCGGCTTCTGTATTTTTTTTCCATTTAAGGGTTATTTTTGAAGAATCGACAAATGCTGTAAGATTTCGTGGTGATCTTGGAGCAAGATCATTATATTTATAAACTTCGCCATAAGGTCCTCCGAACATTCCAATGTCAGAACGGCTGCCATCCTTATTTAAGATAGATGGATCACCTTTATTTATGGCAGGAGAAAATGCCTGAAGATGATAGTCGAAATTAAATATAGGAGTGAGGGTAGTATCATTTACAAACATTGGATCAACAACAATGTCGCTATCTCCATAATTGTAAATAATATTTGAATTATAGATATCCCTACTATTATTCCAGAACATATTATAATTTTCATTAAAAGATTCCCCGACTAATCCTTTCAAATTATTAACCAGAATATTATTCTTAATATTTGTATGATTATTATAAGCATAAATACCCCACCCTCCATTTATACTAACATTATTCATGACAAACGCAGAATCATTTATTAAATCAAAGTCAATATTCGCCGTGAATCCACTAACTAAATTATTAAAAATATGGACAGTATCGGGCCAGCCAGCCGATATCCCGATATCCGATGTAAAAACACCGTAATGTCCGATAATATTATTTATTACATAATAATTACCTCCAATTGCCATACGGATACCATCATTACTTTCAAGATCGGAAATTATTATACAATTAGTTAAATAGTTTGTACAACCGCCCTGTAAACAGCCACTATTATAACCTTCTCTTACGTTAGTCATAATTACATTATTCACATTACAGGACGAGCCAATTATTACGACTCCGATTCCATCCTGACTTATTCGGCAATTACTAATTTCGAGATTGCCATTTGTTAATATTGCATAATAATAGACATTATCTGTTCCAACGCTCTTACCCAATATGTTAAAGTTTTTAATATATGCATTTGAACCAAGATATATGGTTGAGTCTCTTAGTCCAGTTCCATCAATTATAGTGCTGTCCATACTACTGCCAATCAAAGAGATTTCCTTTGTAGTAAAAAGAGTTTCTTTATACACCCCATTCGCTACATAAATTGTATCCCCGATATTACAGATATCAATACATTTTTGAATGCTGTCTGCGGCAGATTCCCAAGAGGTATAAGGGAATTGGCTTGTGCCGGTTTTGCTTACGTAGCGGACATCTGCAGAAATGATATTGGATAGAATAAAAATCTGAAGGATTGTGAGTTTAAGAATATTTACGAAAGGTCTATTATTCATTTTTAATATAAACCAATTAACACTGTTATTATAAATTAAAAGGAAATTGTGTTTAATGTCAATTAATATTTTACTTTATTGTTTGCTAAAGGCAAGCTCAACCTCTGCACAGAGTCTGACTGGAGGTCTGTGGCAAAAAATATTTCAGCTTACTCTACCGGGGAAGAACCGTGGATGAGTATAGGAGAGGTATATTGTAAGCGACGAGGGGGTAATTAGGAATTATATTATGGTTTTATTTGGAGGGGAGGAAGAGTTAAAAGTAGGGGCGGATACGGAATTCGGCACCGACTTTCTGTTCTGCGATGAGTCTGGCTTTTTCGAGGTTGATATTTTCGACTGACACGACGGACATTACTACTTTTTCCACAAACGGTTTGGCACTTCTTGCAAAGTTGATCATTTCATTGAAGTAGCTGGGATCCAGGTGCATCATTTCAGAGTACTGGCGGGGATCTACAGCATTCAGGCTAATTGAAACGACATCGATCAGATGAGTAAGCTCGGGGGTAATATCTTTTTTATTTATGTAATTGCCATGACCATTTGTATTTAATCTTGTATGT
>JARLHD010000524.1 GCA_031292435.1 Ignavibacteriaceae bacterium | reverse complement strand
TTTTTTAAATCGTTGAGTTTTTCCATCTCTTCTTCATAATTAAGATTTTTAACATTCCCTCTTTTTTGTTCAAATGCTAATATAACCCAATCAATCCAAACTATTTTTATTCACCTCTAACTGTATTTTTGACATCTAACTTAGATATTATTCAATGATTAATATTAAGTGTCGAATTCATAGAATTAAAAATTATTTTAAATTACTTATGCCAAAAATTGTTTCCTAGCAAAAAATGATTTCCAGATTGAAAATTTGAAAGCATTGGGTCGTGTCCCTAAATCATTGACTTATTTTTATATGTTTTCGAATATATTATGATTGGGGGGATTGGGATCACTTCTGAAATCGATTTTTCACAATTTTTTTGCTGGAACAAAGATTGTCCTGATTATGGAATTAATAATCAAGGGAATATAGCCCTTAAAGAAAGATATGGTAAAAACAACCATGCGCTTCTTAAATGTAAAACTTGCAAAAAATGTTTTAGTGAAACGAGAGGTACAGTATTTTTCCAACTTAACACTCCTGAGGAAGAAATTCTAAGAACAGTAGCTATGATCCCCGAGAAGGGAGGCATTCGTGGACTTGCGAGAGCTACTGGACATAGTAAAGACACAATTTGTAGGTGGCTCGAGATTGCAGGAAATCATTCAAAAGAAGTTACAAATTATTTCCTTACAAATCTTAATCTTAAAAGAGTAGAGGTTGATGAGATCTGGTCATATATAAAAAAAGCAAAAAAATGTAACAGAAGAGGATCCTGAAGAGTATGGTGATGTATACTCACTAACAGCACTAAAAAGCGACACAAGATTGTTCCTTTTCCATCACGAAGGAAAACGTAGTACAGAGGATGCTATTGATTTATTTAATGGAGTCGAGAAGATGCGGAGTGCATCTTCTCCTATTCCTGTATTTACCTCAGATGATTGGGATGCCTTTGAAGAAGGGCTTATAAATGTATATGGTAAAATCGAGTTGCCACAATACAAAGGTATTGGAAGGAAACCATTACCAAAACTGTTTCCACTTGATGATTTAAAATATGTCAAGGTACTAAAGAAAAAGGTAAAAAATTATGTAGTAGAAACAATTCAACGTATTATTTTTGGAGATCCTGAAGAAATATTTGAAATGCTTGGAGTTAATTCGGATGGTTACATTGGTACTTCATATGTAGAAAGGATAAATCTTACAATAAGGACATCTCTTGCAAGATTTATAAGAAAAACGATGAATTTCAGTAAAACAATGAAGATGCATACGAAAGCACTTGATCTATTCCAGGCATGGTATAACTTTATAAAACCTCATGACTCTCTAAAATTAAGAATAGACTCTGGGAATAGAAAATGGTTCCAAAGAACTCCAGCAATGGCAGAAGGAATAACTGATCATATATGGAGTTTAAAGGAACTATTAACATTTAGAGTTCCTGTTCAATGATTTGAGGACACGACCCAATTTGTGTCAAATAGAAAACTATTTTTTGCTGATGGAAACGAACGGGCCGATATTGGCTGAAATATACAGGTAGTTGGGAAATTCGGCAGTTGAAAGCTTATAGGCAGGAGAAGTAAGGTATTTGAAGAAAATTAAGTCAATGATCCTGAAGAAAGAAAAGGATCTTCCTCAAAAGTTAACCATACTAATATATTTAACTTTTGTCTTCCCTAAAAAAAATTAGCTGGAGGTTTTATTATAAAAGACTGCAGACCCTTCTGTACAATCCAGTCTCCAGTGAAAAGGTATTTTTGTCGTTCTCGGATTTTTTAACCGACTATGCAGAATTATTATCGGAGTCAGGCATGAACTCCTTTATTCACCATATATGCGACGATTTCAGGATTCAAAGTGCTTTCCTTTGAAACCTTTTCCCCAATGGCTTCAGTATCTTTGCCTTCGACTTTCATTTTTTTTATCTTTTCAATCATCGAGTAAGGCATGCTATAATACTCTGCCATATCCTTCCTGTGGCCCCAGATATCTCCTTCAATGAACTGGATTCTCCTCATCTCAAGGAACATTTCAACGGACCTTGAAATCTTACGCTTGTAGGACTGAGGTAACTGAACTACCTCAATTTTCGGGCAGGCTTCAACCAGTTCAAAAATATCCTTGTTTGATGGTCTGAAAGCCATGTGAACAACCTGTTCATCAGGATTAAGCGTAGAGATTTCTTCTCTGGAACTAACCACTCTAATCTGTATGTTTTTTCCCCCACATTAAGTTTTTTATTTAAACTACATTATAAATACTCATTACCTATTATATATATTTATCTTATTGAATC
>JARLHD010000523.1 GCA_031292435.1 Ignavibacteriaceae bacterium | reverse complement strand
CTTTTTAAATGCTGACGCCAGCAAACTAAGCGATTTTGAAATTAGAGAAGAATTAAAAGAAATAGTTAAACAAGAAAAGCAAGCCGAGGCTAATAAAAAGGAGGCAGATGCTGATAGCGCAAAAACTGACGCCCAATCTAAAAGATGGAAAGACGAAGAAGCTAAGAAAGATGCCGGACTATAGATTAAAACTTGGAATACTTCAAGACCCAAATTTACCAATGCC
This sequence comes from Ignavibacteriaceae bacterium, assembly GCA_031292435.1. Classification (GTDB taxonomy): domain Bacteria; phylum Bacteroidota; class Ignavibacteria; order Ignavibacteriales; family Ignavibacteriaceae; genus Fen-1301. The sequence goes on along the minus strand of JARLHD010000523.1, from coordinate 1,591 downwards.
CTACATAACGGATATTAAGAAGAGGTTTGCTCACACTTATATAATCGGGAAAACGGGAACAGGGAAATCAGTCTTAATGGAACGTATGGCTGATTATGATATAAAGTTTGGATTACCCACAATCTTTATTGATCCGAAAGGCGACAGTGTTAATAAGCTAACCGGAAATAGCAATTATCAATACATATCTTTTAAACACCCTGTTAAAATAAACCCTTTAAGACGCAAAGGTTATAAGGTTGACACCCTAATCAGGGAGTTTACCGATGTTATGGACATAATGATAACCGCCACCACGATTAACCCTGAAGCAACGGTCAGGATGAAAGAGATTTTAGCTAAGGCGATTAAAGGTTTTAAGGAAGAAGATAGAAATCTACATTTCCTTAATAAGTTTTTAAGTTTTAAAGATGTTCGAGAGGAATACTGTAGAAAAGGGTTCACTGACTCCGCAACAATACAATGGTTTAAGGAAATTGAAAGTCTTAGTAAAAGCGGAACTAAGAAAGTCAGCGATTACATAAACACAATGTCCAGTATTGCCAGCCGACTCTCGCAGTTCTTAGATAACGATGAGATGAAACAATTCTTAACGACCGGAGAGAATGAATTTGATATTGCTGATTTTATTGAGAGCGGAAAATCTTTATTAGTTAATACGAACACGAGCGACAATGATAATCAGCGTTTCCTTTCGGCTCTTATTCTCTATTCTGTATTCTCATATATAAAAGATGAGAAGGTTAAAAAGCCGTTAATGATTTATATTGATGAATTTCAGACTAGCGTTAATTCGAGCTTCCCCACCCTCTTACAATTCGCGCGAAGCTGTCAGGTAGGATTTACTATTAGCCACCACGATTTTTTAGAGATAAATCCGAAAGTTCTTAGCTCTATATTCGGTATAGTTGGATCTTATGTAGTATTTAATTGTGGCGACACCGAAGCAGAACGATTAGCCGGAATTGTTAGAGTTAAAAGTTCTGATATTATGGACTTAGTAGATTACACCGCTTACTTAAGATTAGGAATTAAAAACAGTCTGATCAAAACATTCCCCCCGCTTCTAAACTCATTCATTCCACCCCACGAAGAAGAACCGCAAGAGCCAGTCTATAACTTCTTGTCAAATGACTGGATTATGATATAATTAAAAAGTCAAAGCTATCAAGGGAAAACCTTGATTGAACCGGACTTGCCACGAAGCGCCAATAATCCATTAGACATATCGAAAGGTTAACAGGTAGGTAATACCTTAGTCTATTGGAGAATGTCCACCGGTTCGGTTATGATAAGCTGAGAAGTTGAGGACAAGACTTTTCAGATATTATTTTTTGACAACGCACTTAATAAAAGGCTAAGGAAACTTGGCCTTTTATTTTACCTATGATATAATAAAAGTAGTTCTTAAACAATCATAGGAGTTATAAATGAGTGAGTTCTTAAACTTTTCCGAGATTAGCCAGAAAATATCTTTTAAAGAAGTATTGGATTGGCTTAATATCCCCTATTCTGTTTATCAGAATGGAGAAATCCGAGGTGAGGGATTTATCATTAACATAGTTAAAAACCTTTACCTTAACCCTAACGG
>JARLHD010000522.1 GCA_031292435.1 Ignavibacteriaceae bacterium | reverse complement strand
TCAACTGGTGTTTACTTCTATACAATAAAAGCCAATTCCCTGAATGGCAAACAGTCCTTCCAAAACACAAAAAAAATGTTCCTCATGAAATAGTTCGGTTCAATAATTAGCATCCTATAAGCCGTTGCCACACCCACAACGGCTTTTTTTATTATCTATTTTTTCTCCAATTCCATAATTATCAACCTGACTAAAGTATAGCCCCTAATTTTATTTAATATATTTTTCGTCATTTTCTTAAAAATCCACCTATTCATGGTATAAGCTCTTTTTCTTCAAAAACCTGCCTAACTACTGTATAGGCTTTTATTTTTTATTTCACTTTAATAATCAAATGTGCATTTATGAGTTAATCCTATATTTTCTTCTGATTTTAAGTAAATTATCAGCTCAATATTATTATTTAACTAAAACAGCACGCTTATTAAAAATCTTTAATCAAATCTTAAGGAACAGTATCATGTCAAAAAATATCTCATTGTCTGTCCTTTTCATTCTTTTCTCAATAATTACCGTTTCATCAGTTATCCATCCTGATCAGGATAGCACCAGGTCAAGAGGAAAATATGCCCTCCTCTTTCAGGTGGGTTCAAATTTCCAGTTGCAAAGTTTCTCCGGGGCTACTTTTTCCTTTAAATATCAAATGAATAAACGTTCCGCTTTACGCTTGGGACTTTCCATCAGTGGTGCATCAAGTACCCGCGATTTCAATCAAAATGATTTTTACCCCGATACAACGTTCCTGGGAAATGAAAAAACAAACAGTGTCAGTTTAACAGTTACTTGTCAGTATCTTCGCAATATTCATATAATCCATGATGTTGCTTTTTATTATGGGGGCGGACCTGTTATTGGATTCTCATATAGCAGGGATAATACAATTTATACCATAAATAACGTGCCTGAAAATGATAATAAATCTAATTCATATAATGCAGGTCTCAGCTTTGTCGGTGGTGTTGAATGGTATCTGGCAAAGAATATTAGCCTGCTTGGTGAATATGGTTTTTCTTTTACCTATACTTATTTAATCAGGAATTACGTCGACTCTTACGAAAAATACAATTATACCACTAAAGGATATTCTCTTGGCAGCTCTGCTGTAAAACTCGGCGTATCAGTATATTTCTAGGACTCCTTTCGCTTTACCTGTATTTGAGTAAATCAGCCAAATGGTGTATGTTTGAACAAATTAATTAACGGACTTTATGCTCGTTGCCGAAAACCTTACTAAAGATTATAAAGACATAACCGCTGTCGATAATGTCTCTTTCAGGGTATTACCGGGTAGGATTTTCGGTCTCCTCGGTCCTAATGGTGCCGGCAAAACTACCACTATCCGTACAATCCTGAATATAATTAAACCAACATCCGGCAGGATTATGTTTGATGGTGAACCGATAAACGACCAGTTCTTCAATATCATCGGCTACCTCCCGGAGGAAAGAGGTCTCTATAAAAAAAGCAAAACCATCGATGTTATCATATACTTCGCACGTCTCAAAAATATGGATAAGAAATCCGCTCTCTCTGAAGCGGACATTTGGCTCAATAAACTGGATATTTCTCAGTACCGTAATAAAAAAATAGAAGAATTATCCAAAGGCAACCAGCAGAAGGTTCAGTTCATAACCGCAATCATTCATAACCCGCGGCTTCTTGTCCTCGATGAACCTTTCTCCGGCTTCGATCCAATTAACCAGCAGCTTATCCGCGAAATAATTATCTCCCTTGCCGGAATAGGGAAAACCATAATTCTCTCCACTCACCAGATGGATACCGCAGAAAAACTTTGTGCCGATATCTTCCTCATAAATAAAGGTAAAGAAGTCTGCAGCGGAAGTATGATCGATATTAAAAAAAGATTCGGTACAAATACTGTCAGGATTATTTTTGAAGGAGACGGCTCCTTTATTGCCTCCCTCCCCTCTGTTATTCTAACAGAAAAATCTAATTCTCTGGCTGACTTAAACCCCCTCGTAAATTCACCCGTAAATAACTCTACAAATAATTCTTCTCTGGAAGTTACTCTGAAAGAAGATATTCAGCCGAAAGATTTCCTCAGAGATATTATGAACCGCCTTAGCGTTACTCATTTCTCTGTTGTCGAACCCGCCCTCGATAAGATATTTATTGACGTCATAAGAAACAGCCAATGAAAAAAACTCTTATCATAGCAAAATGGGAATATATCGAAAAGATCAGGACTAAAGCCTTTATCATCTCAATGTTTATTACCCCTGCTATTCTGTTACTATTTACTTTAGCACCAACCTGGTTTAACAGGCATGAAGAGGAATCTACAAAAGTTTATGGTATAATCGATACCTCCCGTACCTATTTCAGCCTGCTAAAAAACAATCTTGAACAGATTAAACTGGAAAATAACCAGCCCAAATACATAATCATAAATCTTTACGATAAAAAGATTAAACTCGATGCATTAAAAAAATCAGCCGATATAGATGTTTTAAGAAATCGTCTTCAGGGCTATATCATTATCTTGAATGGCGGCACTGATAATATCACCATAACCTTCCGCAGCAAAGGCTCCGGTAGCTTCGATGATATGGGTAAAATTGAAGGCGTATTCAACAAGGTTAAGAATCAAATCCAATTACAAAACGCCGGGGTTGATACTTCCATTATCAATTCCGTTTCTAAATATGTATCTGTCAATCCAATTAAAATTGAAGAGAACGGTAAAGAAAGTAAAGCTGACTTCCTTACTCTCTTCTTCTCCTCCTTCATTTTTATTATGCTCCTTATGATGATGATTCTCTC
>JARLHD010000521.1 GCA_031292435.1 Ignavibacteriaceae bacterium | reverse complement strand
GATAGTTTATGAATAAACTTAATCAGGGAATATGCGTTCTTAACGAATAGTGAATAGTTCCTACTTAAAAATATTCCCATCCAGATATAGTTCAATAAGCAGTAGGATATTTAATTAAAAAATAGGTCAATTTCAAGCGATCATGCTGATATTGGGAACAGCATCTGCTTTGCCAAACTAATTTACCGATGCCTGTTCTACGATCTAAATCCTTTTTAGAAAAGCAATTATAATGTGCCTAAAGATGTAGACCGAAGTGGATAAAGGATAACCTGAATAATTAATAATTAAATCCATAGAAATCATTTGCAGAGAAAAAATTGATGGGTATTCATATTTATTTATATGAAATGTTTTGTTATGATTAATTTAGCCATATTTGATAGATATTAAAATAGGAATTATTTCATTAGGGAGTTTATTTGAAAAGAGTATGTGTTTTTTGCGGATCAAGTTTTGGCGTTAATCCTGCATATGCAAAGGCTGCCAATGATCTGGGCAATGCTATTGCGAAGAGGAATATCTGCCTGGTTTATGGCGGCGCCCGTGTTGGTTTAATGGGAGAAATTGCCTCTACAGTTATTAGAGCTAAAGGTGAAGTTATAGGAGTGATTCCAAAAGATCTGGTTGAGAAAGAAGTGGCACACGGTAATCTTTCTGATTTGCGAATAGTGGGATCGATGCATGAAAGAAAATCTTTAATGGCTGAGCTTTCAGATGGATTTATTGCACTACCCGGCGGGTTTGGTACTATAGAGGAAATTTTTGAGGTTATAACCTGGGCGCAACTTAGCTTTCATGATAAGCCCTGCGGATTCCTGAATATCAATGGGTATTATGATCATCTTATAAAATTTTTAGATCATTCATTAGAAGAAAATTTTATAGTTCCAGAGCATAGGGCAATGATAATAATTGATGATGATCCGGAGTCCCTTTTAGATAAGTTTTTGAATTATGTGCCACCCAAAATTGACAAGGCTAAATGGATCCTGGGGATGATGCCTAAGGAGGAGAAAGGAGATTAGATTATACTCCGGTATGTTCGGGAAGGGCTGTAGAAAATAATCCCGACGTTTACCAAATAAGCTTACATTAGGAGAAGGGGATTTGATGTATAAGATATAGTTTTGTATATTTTAATTAAATAATAAAATTGTACAGATTTAGCATGAATAATTTCAATGATATTGACTATGACGAAGTTGTAAGGATAGTCGTATCAGAAATTGATCCAGACAAGATTATTTTATTTGGTTCCCGTGGTCGAGGTGATAATAAACCTGATGCCGACCTTGATCTATTAATAATCGACAACCAGCAATTTTTTAAGAATAGGGGGCGCTTCTTTTTAAGGACTAAAATTCGTCGTGCCTTATCCAATATTAATGTTCCTAAGGATATATTGCTTTACAATTCAGGTGAAGCGGAATATTGGAAAAATTACCATAACCATATTTTATTTACATGTTTTTCAGAAGGTAAACTGCTTTATGCAAAATCTTGAACATGCAGAAAATATGCTTACTATGAGTAATAAAGATTTTAATGCTTTGTGCGGAATGATGGTTAATACTGATTATTTCTCTAATGAAATATTTGGGTTTCATGCACAGCAAGCAGTTGAGAAAGCAGCAAAAGCTCTACTAGATATTTTTTCAATTGAATATAAGAAAATTCACGATATAGGTGAATTATTCAATTTACTTAGACAAAATGGAAATGTTATCCCTGTAGATTTTTTAGACTTACAGGATTTAACAGAATACGCAGTTGATTTGAGATATGATTCTTTTGAACTTGATGCTGATTCTCTAGATAGAAAAATGATATTAGAAAAGGTATCCGGTTTTATAGATTATGTAAAAAGGTTATTAGATCAGCACAAGTTATAATTAATCGGTTTCGGTTTTAATATGTTTCAGGAATTCGGCGGTATGAGTACCCTGATCTCCATAAGTTCCGAAGGCATCAACATAAGTTCCTTTATGACCGTCGTTTGTTTCGATAGCATAAAGAACGGACATATCCCCCGGATCTGAATCACCTTCAAACCTATATACTTTTTTAATAGTTAGTTCATTTGAATTGTATTTTTTATTTGTTTCCTTACCTACGAGAAGATCCTTTTCAATTTCAAAGTCATCAGTATAGCCATTAGCTTTTAGATTATTCATTACCTCAGACAATGTATTCATATCATTTCTGGTAAACATAGCAAACTCTTTTTACTCAAATTTATATGTTAGGAAAGAAATGTTAGTGACTACTGGCATTAGTGGTTTGTTATAGGAGTCAATAAGGTGATTTATACAAAATCCTGATTATAAAATTTATTTAGGTTTCTTACTCTTATTTTTAGCCGTCGTTTTTTTAGCGATTTGCTGATATTCATTCTTTTTCTTCTCTAAATCTTTTGTTGATTTCCATTCCCCCTTATCATATGTGTCAAAAACCAGATTATTCCCCAGGGTTGGGTTCACATTATTCCTCACCCTAATTGCTAAGTTACCGCTTTTATTTTAACTATAAAAATACCTCCTAACCGTTTTGTTTTTTGATAGTGTTTTTCTTCCTGTACGATTCT
>JARLHD010000520.1 GCA_031292435.1 Ignavibacteriaceae bacterium | reverse complement strand
TTTTTTAAGTGATATAAAAGTTAATGGATTATTTTCCGGCAGTTACAATTATAATTTCAATAACCCGCCTGACAATAAGATCAAGTTCAGGGTATTTGATTTTGATAATAATAGTTTTAAGATAGATGTATTTGAACTTTCTGCAAAGAGAGATGCAGTTAACGCTGGTGATGCAGGATTCAGATTTGATCTTACGACAGGCTCCTCAATACCAGCTATTACAAGAAGTTTTGGATTAAACAGCGGTGATATAGATTTCCATCAATTATTTATTTCCTACATTGCTCCTTTAGGGAGCGGAATCAGATTTGATATAGGCAAGTTTATAACTCCTTTTGGACTTGAAGTTATCGAGGGGTATGATGGATATAATGATAACTATTCTCACTCTTTCAATTTCGGATATTCAATCCCATATACACATACAGGAATAAAAGCGGCATACAGTTTTTCTGAAGAAGTTAAGCTTGGTTTATATATTGTTAACGGGTGGGATAATGCAATTGATAACAACAAATCGAAGTCGCTAGGAATACAATTTAATATAGCACCATTAACCGGATTAAATATAATTCCAGGTTTCATGTATGGTCCCGAGAAAACGAATAACAACCATGACAACAGAACTTTAGCTGATTTGGTAGCAACATATAATTTATCCGAACCGGTTACCTTTGGATTAAACTTCGATTATGGAAGTGAGCCTAACTCCCCTTCTGAAAATGAAACAGCAAAATGGATAGGGTTAGCCGGTTATTTTAAGTATAAGTTTAGCAATAATTTTTCTATTGCTCTAAGGGGTGAAGAATTTGACGATAAAAATGGAATCAGAACAGGGGTAATACAAAAATTAAAAGAGTTTACAATAACTCCAGCGATTAATCTTAATAGTAGTTTAATATTAAGAAGCGATTTGCGATATGATAAATCGGATATAAAATCGTATACAAATGAAAATAACATACCAAAAGACTCACAAGTTACAGTTGGATTGAATTTAGTGTTTATCTTTTAGATAATATAAGATTAGCTATTAAGCCTCGTGTTAATGAATTGGCTCAAATTGAGAAAAGAGATCGGAACGGATTTCGCTGTAATGGAACTAAACAGGAAGGTAACACGGTTTGGCAAAAAACGACGGCAACTACTAATCGTATGGGTATGGGGTGTAATAGCATGGGTGGGAAAAGTAAGGCAAAGTGAATATCGAACGGACAAACGCGGGATTAGCATGGTAAGAGCAAAGTAAGTACATATATAGTACAATTACGAAAGGGAATTGCGCTCGAAATGCGCTCGAAATGCGCTCGATCCAGTACCCGAAAGATAAATTTTCTGTAAAAAAAACGGAGTCAGTTAAAGGCTAATTATTTAAGAAATGGGGAAAACAGGATTAAGCGAACTGCTGGTTTTTATATACTGCGATATAATTGGAGAAGGGGGTAAATATTAAAAAACCTCAAAAATGCTTATTAGAGCAATATTTGAGGTTTTATTATTTTTTGCGGAGAGGGAGGGATTCGATCCCTCGGTACCCGTGAAGGTACACACGCTTTCCAGGCGTGCCAGTTAAGCCACTCCTGCACCTATCCGAAATGGCATGCAAATATAGGCAAACAGTCGTTTTTATCAAAGGAATTTCTCCCCTGCTTTTCGCTTGATCGAAAAGTAGACAAAAGATCAAGGAATTTCTTCCTACTTTTCGCTTGATTGAAAAGTAGGCAAAAGATCAAGGCTGCAAATAATATTGCTAAAAATTTATTACGCTCCACTGCGAAGAATTAACTCGTCTTTGGCTCAAACAAAATTCTTCGCTTAACGTTCCGCTTTATAAATTTTCTTTACGCATATTATTTGATGCCTTTAAATATGAATCACTTTAAAGAACCAAATAAGGATTAGGAGAATGCTTCTAATGCTAATCAGCTAAATAAATTTTATTAACGCTTATTTTTTGAGGCCGTTTAAATAGGAAGGTACAATACGCTAGAATTAGTTATTAGTCGCCGATAAATAATTGAAGGGATTTATATATATCTTCGAAAGGCATTTCCTCATTTGTCCAAAGTTCAAAGGATTTAGCCGCCTGATGGACAAGCATTTTTAATCCACTAATAGGAATACCTCCGCGAGAGGCAACGAGTTTTAGAAGTTTTGTTTGGGGCGGATTGTACACTAAATCAAATACTATCTGATTTTTAACGAAAGAATTTTCAAGAGAGGTTACAATATCATCCTGACCGGGATACATACCAACCGGAGTTGCATTGATAATAAGTTTTGAATTGCTGAATATTCCTACGAGATCAGGGGGAAACAATTCCTTGGTTTTAATACCATCATATTTCATTTTATCGCTGAAATATTTCTTTAGGGCTTCAGCACGCTGTTCTGTCCTATTAACGATATGGATAATTGAAGGTTTAAAATATCTGATAAGGGTATAGATGACAGCACGGGCGGAACCACCTGCACCAATAACGCTGACTTCCCTGCCAAGAATATCATCTTTATAAGGATTGAGAGATTCGAGGATACCATTTATATCAGTATTATAGCCGGTAAGTTTGCCATCTTCATTTACAACAGTATTAACAGATCCAATTATAGAAGCTTCTTCGGAAACATCATTCATGAACTGAAGAATATTTTCTTTGTGGGGGATTGTAATATTAAAGCCCTTGATATCCAATGCGATCATACCTTTGAGGGCATTTTTAAGATTAGCAGCCGGAACATCAAAAGGGAGATAAATGTAATCCAGTTTCTTTAATTCAACGGTAACATTATGAATAAAGGGGGAATAGGATTGTTTAATAGGATGTCCGAGTAATCCGATTATTTTTGTATTAAGGTGAAAGGAATCTTTCATTTAGTAAATTAAAAAATTATAAAAGAGAATAGATTAAATATACGGCAGTGAAGATAGACTGCAAAATATTTAATGAAGATTGTGACTTAATTATCAATATTCGCCGAGGAGTTTTTTGAAAAGTTTTGAAGATCTGATTTCAGGATATTCCTGCGCGAACTCAGAGCGCATTGAAGGGTCAATGGAAAAAGCAGATTTGAGACATTCAATTGCTTCTTTTGGTCTGCTAATAATAAAATTAACTTTAGCTTTCCCATAATGGGAGGCAGCATCATTCGGATTAAGGGAAATGCACTGATTATAGGCGTTGATAGCTTCAAGCCAATCGCCCATTTCGAAATAAGTTTCAGCAAGATTAAACCACACCTGAAAATTTTCAGGTTCTAATTTCAAGGCAGAGGTATAACTATCGACTGCTTCCTGGAGCTGACCTAAAGAATATTCGAGATCTGCTTTTGCATACCATGCCTCGGCACAATCCTGAGAAAGAGAAATTGCACGATTAAAATCTTTTAGAGCTAAATGGAATTTCCCCATACTATCATAGCAAAAGCCTCTTGAGAGATAAGCTTCGTAATATTCATTATTAATATTAATTGCATCGGAATAATATTTTATTGCACTTGCGATATCGCCAAGTTCCTCATAAATATTCCCGATATTAAAGCAGCAGGCTTCGTCGGTATTATCGATCCTAAAGGCTTCTTTAAAAGCTTCAATAGCTTGTTGTAGTTTTCCAAGGTCAGCGAGTGCATTCCCTTTATTAAAATAGGCACTTGAGAAATCATTTTTGAGGGAAATTGCTAATTCGTAGCTATCGACAGCTTTTTCAAGCTGATTAAGTTTGACATAAACAATTCCACGATTATAATAACCATTGGCATTATAAGGTTCAAGTTCTATATATTGATTATAAGCTTCCAGCGCTTCTTCAAACATATCAAGATTTTCGTAACAATAGCCCAGTTCATAGAAAGCCTCAGAATATTCGGCATTTATTTCTACGGCACTTTTGAAATATTGCACTGCATTATTGTAATTTTCCTGGTGCTGAAGTAAAAGACCGAGACTAAACAGTGCTTCATCATTTTGAGAATCATTATTAAGCACTGTTTCCAAAGTTTCTTTTGCCTGCACGAATAAGCCAAGATTTTCCTCAGTTGCGGCTTTATTGATTAAAGCCTCCGAATCGCAGGGATTTAATGACAAAGATTTATGATAGCATTCCAGAGCTTCATCGAAACGGAATAATCCATTAAGCATTACACCTTTTTTCAGCCAATACTCTGAATTATATGGAAAAATATCGAGCAATTTGTTAGAAAGGATAAGACCATCTTCAAAACGTTCATTTTCAACACAGATTTGGAGGGTTTCTTCGACGGATTCTATTACGGAATAAATATTCCCCTGCTCAACAATAGTTTTTACTTTAAGAATCTCTTCATCAATATTCTGATTCTTTAGAGGAAAATTATCTTCGTTGTTGAAATAAGAATCCAAAAATGACATTAACTGCTCCAAGGGAATAAAAAGGTTATTAAAAAGTATGGCTAATAAAGCGCAAAATCAAGATGAAAATTAAATAACTAATAATAAATAATATGCGATTTTGGCTAAATAACTCACTTTTTAAGTACTGAGGTCACTTTTTCAGCAGCGTCTTTAAGACTTCCTGCGACAATGAAATTGAGGCCAGAGTTCATTAATAGAGTACTGGCTTCCTTTGCATTAGTGCCTTCGAGTCTAACGACAATGGGAACATCGATCCGCATTTCCGCGGCGGCGTCAATAACCCCCTGAGCAACCCGGTCACACCGGACAATTCCCCCGAAAATATTTATAAGGATGGCTTTTACATTGTGATCTGATAGAATAATTTTGAAACCATTGGCAACAGTAGTTTTATTTGCACCACCACCGACATCAAGAAAGTTAGCGGGTTCTCCGCCAGCAAGTTTTATAATATCCATAGTGGCCATTGCTAGTCCAGCTCCGTTTACCATACAACCTACATTGCCATCAAGTTTGATATAATTAAGATTAAACTTTGAAGCTTCAATTTCGAGGGGATCTTCTTCATTAAAATCCCTCATTGCTTCAATATCCTTATGACGATACAGAGAATTATCATCAATATTCACCTTGGCATCGAGGGCAACAATTTTATTATCATTTGTAATAATAAGCGGATTTATTTCTAAAAGGGACATATCAGTTTCAACATAAGCTTTGTAGAGCAAGGGGATGAATTTAATGAAATTCTTGAAGGCTTCACCATCGAGACCGAGAGCAAAGGCAAGTTTTCTTGACTGGAAGGGCTGCAGACCCGAAGCAGGATCTATCCATTCTTTAATTATTTTTTCAGGATTTTCTTCTGCAACCTTTTCGATTTCGACACCACCTTCTGTGGAAGCCATTATTACATTTTTAGAGACAGCCCTATCGAGAAGAATTCCCAGATAAAGTTCTTTTTTATAATCTAGACCTTCTGCAATAAAAAGGGTTCTAACAATCTTACCTTCAGGTCCGGTTTGGTGAGTAACCAGCAAATTGCCGAGCATTTTTCTTGCATATTCCGCGGCTTTATCAACAGAAACTGTAAATTTAACGCCGCCTTCAAGAATAAGATCATCCCTATTCCCGGGATTATAGATTTTACCTTTTCCTCTTCCGCCGGCATGAATCTGGGATTTTACGACATACTGATTTATCCCTTTTTGCTGGAGATTTTGAATAGCATTATCAAATTCAGAAATGTTTTTTATTGCAATCCCATTTTGAACCGGGACATTAAATTCTTTAAGAATTTCCTTTGCCTGATACTCATGAATTTTCATTTATGATCCTTTATTTATTCAAAATTTTTTCACTTATCAGCTTGCCCTGCATAAAGAGCAGAAGGTAATCCCTCCCGCCGGCTTTAGAATCGGTGCCAGACATATTGAATCCACCAAATGGATGACCTCCAACCATAGCCCCGGTACATTTTCTATTGAAATAAAGATTGCCGATGAATAATTCTTTTTGGGCTTTTTCCAATTTATTCCTATTTGAAGTATAGACGGCACCCGTTAATCCAAACTTAGTATTATTAGCTATTTTAATACTTTCATTGAAATTACGAGATTTGATAACAGACAAGACAGGACCAAATATTTCCTCCTGAGAAATCCTCGCACCAGGTTTTACGTCACTTATAACAGTTGGAGCGATATAATATCCGTTTCCGCCGATTTTATATCCGCCGATTAAGATTTTACCTTCTTTCCTGCCAATATTGATATAATGCAATATATTTTTTTCTGCATTTTGATTAACAACGGGTCCCATAGGATAATTTTGTTCAGCCGGTCCAACTTTGAATTTACCAACTTCCATTTTTAAGACTTCAAGAAACTTTTTATAAACTGACTGATCAACGATGGCCCTTGAACAGGCCGAGCATTTTTGTCCCTGGAAGCCAAAAGCTGAGGCAGCAACGCCTTTGGCAGCATCTGAAATATTTGTTTCTCTATCTACTATAATACTATCCTTTCCTCCCATTTCAGCGATAACACGTTTTAGCCAAATTTGTCCAGGCTGAACTTTAGCAGCAAGTTCATTTATCCTTATGCCGACTTCCATTGAGCCAGTAAAAGAGATAAACCGAACTCCCGAGTGTGAAACAAGTTTATCTCCGACTTCAGATCCTGAACCGGGGAGGAAATTCAATACTCCATCAGGTAAACCAGCTTCCTGCATTATTTCACAAAATATTTTTCCCATCATAGGCGTATCACTTGAAGGTTTTAGAACAACAGTATTGCCACTTACAATTGCAGCGGAAGACATGCCAACAAGGATAGCGAAAGGGAAATTCCATGGCGGAACGACAACACCTACACCCAGAGGTATATAAACCAGCTCATTTATTTCGCCGATGACGGGAGTAATAGGTTGTTTTTGAGAATAGCGAATCATTTCCCTACCATAAAATTCAAGGAAATCTATTGCTTCAGCGGTATCAGCATCTGCTTCGGCAAAATTCTTTCCAGCTTCAAGTACCATCCAGGCATTTATTTCAAACTTTCTTTTGCGCGCAATAGCAGCAGCTTTAAACAAATAGTCAGCTCTTTCGACAGGAGGAACATACTTCCATTCATTAAACCTCCTGATAGCAATTTCGACTGCTTTATCAACAAGATCTTTGGTGCCTTTATAGAAGCTGCCGACAATTTCAAGTTTATTTGAAGGGTTAAAAGAATCAATCTTACTATTAGTTTTAATTTTCTTTCCGCCTAAAATAATCTCATAAGTTTTGCCTAAATTTTTCCTAACTTTATTAAGTGCCTGTTTTTGTTTATCAAGATTGGCTTTTTTAGAAAAATCTGTCAGCTTTTCGTTTCTAAAAGGTTTAATTTTCATCAAGGATTCTCCATTAACTTATATAAAATGATGAGAAAATTACGGTTTTTGATTTTGATTAGCAATTCATTGATTGCAGGTTAATTTGCTTTATGGTTCGATATATTTTTTGTAAATTATTTATTATTTTTTAATTCCGAATATGCACAGAACACAAAAAACAAAGAAGGGATTAGTTTTTTTCCTTTTGTTACTGATTATAGGATTATCAATTCTTTTTTATTTCTATTTGCTTAACATAGACAAGAAATACAGCAGGATAATAAAGAATGAAACAACTTTATATAATAATATTCAAGATATAACATTTGGCGCAAATAGGGGGTATTTATTATTATACAAAATCATGGAGACAGATGACCAACAAAAAAGGAATAGTTTAATAGATCAAAAGAATTTATCAGTTGCAAAAAATGATTCATTAATTAATAAGGTTTTGTCCAGTCTTACTGAGAAAAAAGACAGATTACCTTTAAATGAATTAATATCCTCAAGGCAAGAATATATACAAAACTGTGCAAGGTTTGAAGAATATTTAATTTCAGAAAAAAAGGATTCTGCTCAATATTTTTTAATAAATAAAATTGAGCCTAGTTTTCTTACCTATCAAGATGAGCTAATTTCATTTATTGATTCAAATACAACAAACGTTTTGGAAAACTCAGAACATATAACTTCTGAAGTTAAGAGGAATTCATCTATTGTACTATTATTTGGGTTATCTCCTCTTCTAATAGTCATTTTATTTCTGATTATTCTGGTTGTACTATTATTAATAATGATACTATTTTTAAAGAATGTTGAGTATGGCAGGTACGGGGAATAAACAGCAAACTGACCGGAGGGGAAATAATAATTGTGGAGCTAAGGAGGTTCGAACTCCTGGCCTCTTGAATGCCATTCAAGCGCTCTACCAAACTGAGCTATAGCCCCGATAATGTGAGAATTTCAAAGCAAAAGATATATAACATTTTACTTTATTTCAAATTATGATTACCAAAATAGTGACCTCCAAATTTTCTCAATTGTAAACATTAACCTTTTGATATATTTTAACTTATAATGAAAAAAGTAATATTAATTTATTCAATACTAATTATCTCAATTTTAGTTATACAATTCGGCTGCAAGGATTCGATAACTGCAAGCGATGTTGACAGCAGAGTAATGCCTCAATCCAATATTAGTTTCACTGTAGATTTAGCGCCTGTATTCCAGTTAAAATGTTCAAATTCGGGTTGTCATGATGATGGTACAATGGCAGGAGGATTAAGTTTGACAACATGTGTAAATGCTAAATCTGATCCGGGAGTTATCGCACCATTCAGTTCAAAAACCAGCCGTATTGTCTGGGCAATAGAGGGACAAGCGGGAATTCAGCCTATGCCACCTGTGGGAGTTAACAAACCTTTTACTTCAGAACAGGACAGAGGATTGAAGAAATGGATAGATGAAGGAGCGAAGTGCAACTGATCATTTAAAATTAAATATCAGATCAGATTGTACCCACCTTGCTTTTAGATCCAATGTATCAGGATAGAAGGAGAACTCTTCGGCAGGTTTAAAGGGAAGGATAGTTCCATAGGAGTAGGAATTATTTTTATCAACATCCAGATAAGCCCACAAAGAATATTTTCCAGGAGTTACGCGATCAATATTAAATCTGTTGTTATTTGACAAAAACTGGGTATATATAATTTTATCCCCATCAATCCCCTGAAGGACCAGAACAGGTCTTTTATCCAGATTTACGTTATTCAATACACCAGAAATCCCTGTAAAGTCAGATCCTGCTATAGTTTTGAATTTATACTGATATACGGAATCCCGTTTATTCCCAGCAGCATCAGTCAACCGGGATAAATTTATCATAATAATATAATCTTTTCTAGTTTCCAACGGCTTTAAAGATTCGATCTGAAAAGTAGCATCATCGATAAACCTGATATTAAAATCCACAGGGATACGGGAGGTATCGGTAAATGTAATAATGTTTTTAACCTGGTTAGAATCTACCCCATCATTTAGATAGAAGGTAAATTTCTGATCTAAAAAATCGGCATGGTCTGTTCTATTGGGAGGAGAGTATTTATAGAAATCGAGTTTAGCAGTATCGGGTTTTGTTGAAACAGTTAGTTGAGCGAAATCCCGCATATACTTATTTCCACTCATATCCTTTATTGAATCGGCAAAGAACCAACATGAATTACTTTCCGGAATTTCATGGCTTGTAACAAGGACAATTTCAGTAGGTTTAGTATTTCCTTTATATGCAAAAAGCATAGGAGTTCTTTTTTGAGTAGTGGAATCATATACAAAGAAGTTATTAGACCTCATACAAGATGGATCAAGGGGTTCAGTGAAGTTAACCAGGATATGCATTTTGTCTGTCATAACAGATGATAAAATTCTTGGAGCTGAAGTATCGATCTTAGTCAGGAAGAAATTAAGATTAGAGAACAAAGTGTCCTTTTCCGAAAATAATACATCCTTTGAAGGCATACCAATTTTATCCTGTTCAGGCTGAAAGAGAAAATCCCGATACTGATCGTAGACAGCAAAGACTCTATAATCCCCTTCTGCCAAACCAATAATTTTATAACGACCATCATTTCCAACCTGAGAGATATAATCGGGTTTCACTTTCATAGGGTTAGGTTCTTCCTTCCCTTTTTTATAAGCAAAGATCAGGATGCCAGAGGGTTTTTCTTCAAACACTTTTCCAGATATAATTTTTTTATCTACCTTATTACCCGTAGAGAATGAAAATGTTACAGACTGAGCCATTCTGTTTTTATTATTATAATCGACTAAGTCTGTGCCTATTGTTATTACGTAAGTAGTACTGTCTTTTAGTTTCTGTGGAAAAATAACCCTTACAGAATGTCCGCTCCAATCCAGCTCGATGTTTCCATTGATTGCCGGGGAAATAAAGATAGCATCTTTAAGGGATCTTTTTTCAACATATTTAGAGAAGGTAAGTTCGAAATAATCTTCTTTGTAATTTGTTGTGCCATCCGGAGGAGATATTTCTGTAATGACGGGGGGAACCTTATCAACCTCGCCTCCACCCGGGGGGAGCTGATTTGCACAATCAGATAATAAAAACCCGAGCAAGAGAAGTAAAAAGTATTTAATAATGTTATATGACATTAGGAATAAACCATTTTCATTTAGCCGCAGATCTCAGATAATCCTTGTATAACTGGACATTCTTAAGATGTTCAGTAAAGGTAGAAGAGAATTTATGTCCTCCTTTACCATCAGCGACGAAGTAAAGATAATGATGTTTTTCCGGATATACAGCAGCGAGGATGGCATTTTTACCTGGATTATCAATAGGACCAGGAGGTAATCCCTGATATTTATAAGTATTATATGGAGAATTTATTTTAAGGTCATCGAAATTTAATCTTTTGGAGCCATTAGGCTGAAGATACTGAATTGTTGGATCTGCCTGAAGTTTCATACCTAGTTTTAGCCTATTATAGTATACGCCTGCTATCCTTGCCATTTCGTCTTTTCTATTTGTTTCACCATTGACAATTGATGCCATAGTTAAAATTCTATGTAATTTATTATCCTGCTGATTAATACCTTTTAGGGAATCATTCATAAAACTCTTAAATCTTTTATATAAAATGCCGATAATTTCTTTCGGAGAACTTCGTTCGTACAAATCATATTCCTGCGGGAGAAGATAACCTTCAAAAGAAGAGTCATAAACTCCAAGCGAATCCAACAATTTTTTATTTTTTAATTCATTAAGAAAGGATATAGAATCTACATACAATTCAACCCTTAACCTTGAGGCATAGGATTTAGAGGAAGAGCCATCATAAAACTTAACAGGTTTGAGATAATCCGCATAACCATTAAGGAAATATTCAATAAGATCAAGATAGCTGAGTCCATTAGGTATATAATACCTTGCAGGTCTTATTTTAGACTGAGCGCCATAGATAATTCCAGCTATCCTAAAATTTATTTTACCGGGAATAATATGAGAATTATACAAGCGATTTGTAATATGGGAGAAAGACTCCCCTTTTTTTACTTCAAAGGTAACAGGAGCAGAATAATTATAGTAGTTAGGAGTGAAGAAAGTAAAATAGAAAGCAGCAAGTACTGCAAGAAAGAATATTGTTAAAATAACTATTTCTCTTGCGGACAATAAAGATTTATATTTTACTTTTTTTGACATTATTTATATGAATCAGGAGGTGAAATGGTTTTCAGGAATACCAGGGAACGGATTATAATTAAGATCAAACCTTTTACCACTTTCGAATAGTTTCAAACCGCGGAAAGCTATCATTGCAGCATTATCACCACAGAACTGCATATCGGGGATAATAATTTTTTTATTATGTTTTTCCGCCAGAGAGGTAAGAGCAGATCTTATCGGCTGATTTGCAGCAACGCCACCTACAAGAGTAAGAGATTTGATTTTATAATTACGCAAAGCCCTCTCAACATTTCTTGTGATGGCACGAATAACCGCATCCTGAAAGGAGGCAGAAATATTATTTTTCTGTTCATCCGGGATAATATTATCTTTGAAGTTTTTCTGGACATATCGAAGAACAGAGGTTTTCAATCCACTGAAAGAAAAATTATAAGGATCTTTAAGATCAGCAACGGGAAAAATAACTGTTTCTTTGTTACCTAACTCAGCAGCCTTCTGGATTTTAGGACCTCCCGGGTATTCAAAACCAAGCATTTTAGCTACCTTATCGAAAGCTTCGCCGGCAGCATCATCGACAGTTGAGCCTAACTTTTGAATTTCAGTAAAGCTTTTTACCAGAAGAAGAAGAGTATGTCCACCTGAAACTACGATAGCAAGCATAGGAAACTCAGGTTTTTCGGGCATAAGGAAACCGGAATAAACATGACCTTCGATATGGTTAACCGGGACAAATGGTTTATTGAGAGAATATGCTAGTCCTTTGGCAAAAGTTAGTCCAACGAGTAATGCGCCTATCAGACCGGGTCCTGCTGTTGCACAAATTACATCAATATCAGCCAGAGAAATTTTTGATAATTCAAGTGCATCTTTAATAAGAGGGAGTACTATCTGAAGGTGTGCCCGGCTTGATAGTTCAGGGACAACGCCACCATATTTAACATGAAAATCCTGAGAGGAAATTAAATTGGCAGTAAGTAATTCATCAGAGATTACTGCAACAGAGGTTTCATCGCATGAACTTTCGATTCCAATGACATTCATCATCTGAAGAAAAATAGATCTCTGAAAATATGTCCAGCAACCTGAGGATTTTCCTTAAGTCTTCTTGTGGAATAGGCATACCAATCCTTGCCAAAGGGGACATATACTCTGATTTTATAACCATCCTCATTGATTTTATTTCTTAAATCTTCTCTGACGCCTAGAAGCATCTGGAATTCAAATTTATCTTTGGAGATATTGAGTACCTTAATCAGGCGGTAAGCTTCTTTGACGAGGTACTCGTCGTGAGTTGCTATACCGACATAGTTACCATTTTTGAACATAATCTCAAGATCCCGAATATAATTTTTTCTGATTGTTTCTTTATCCTTATAGGCAATTGCAGGCGGCTCGATATAAATTCCTTTGCAAAGCCTATAATTAGTGCCAAGTTTATTCAAGACGACCACATCATCGTAGGTTCTTTTCATATAAGCCTGAACGACGACGCCGAGGTTATCATAATCCTGTTTTAATTTTCTAAAAAGACGAAATGTAGCATCAGTATAGGGAGAATCCTCCATATCAATTCTGACAAAACTATTTATCTCCCTAGCATTTTGAACCAGAGTGCGAACCTGATCATAGGCAAAATCCTCATCAATCGCCAAACCCATCTGGGTAGGTTTAATTGAGAGGTTAGCTTTAAGATTAAATTTAATTATTGT
Organism: Ignavibacteriaceae bacterium; assembly: GCA_031292435.1. Taxonomy (GTDB): domain Bacteria; phylum Bacteroidota; class Ignavibacteria; order Ignavibacteriales; family Ignavibacteriaceae; genus Fen-1301. Next base: position 793 of record JARLHD010000520.1, on the reverse strand, counting down.
ATTGAGAACTTCAAGGGCTTTATTTTTGGAATCAATTGCCTCTTCTTTATTTTTTACAGATTCCCCGAGAACATCGATTGTAGCGTAAATACCCTGCTTATTTAATTCCCTTGTTACTCTAATTGCATCATCAATACTTTCCCCAGCAATATATCTTTTAGAAAAGAACCCGACAACCGGTTTAGGCATCAGTTGTACGGTAGAAACGATTAAATTATTGAATAACGACAACAAAAACTCCTATAAATTGTCATATCAAATTTAGGTTTAGTAGTGTTATAAATCAATTAAATTTCTTGTAAGAGAATAGGTATAATTATGGCTGAAAGTATAAGAAGTTAAGTGCATTTATCAATTATTCTCATAAATGGGATATGCCTGAGAAGCCGAAATTCTTAAAAATGATAATATGAAAGAATAGTTTCATACTAAATTAGTCGATTTTGAAATGGCATGGTAATTGTGAATTGCATAACACAAAAGAATTGACATAGAATAAGGGAAAATATAAAAATACAAATGTCAAATTCTTAAAGTATTTACCGAAAGCACCCACCTTAAATAATCTTTTCACGGATTTTTACAGATATTCACGGATTATTACGGATTTTTCCCGTTACTCTAATAGGGAAGAACCGTGGATGAGTATAGGATGACTAGATATATCCAACCTTTTCCAACTTGTTATTTTAAACTTAAAATTTTTTTTTTAATCAAAAAAAAAATTACCAAATAAATAATAATACCCTACGATCCGTAAAAAAAAAATACAACAAGCAACATTTTTATTAAT
>JARLHD010000006.1 GCA_031292435.1 Ignavibacteriaceae bacterium | reverse complement strand
TGCCAAAGGTAAAGTTGAATTTGTCGAGAAAAAAAATATTAAACTCAAAGGAGATAAACGCATGCCCGTCGTCTCCATATCAGGATTTGCCTCAATTGCAGACGGAACTTCCGTTATAATTGCTACTATTTATGATCATGAAGGCAATATGATTCATCGTAACTATTACGCAGGCAAGGAATGGAAACATATCTCACTCCCAAAACCTGAATTATCCTTAAAGAAATTAAATGATTCTTCCCTGCAGCTTGAAACAGATAAACCCGCTTTCTTCGTTACTCTTTCATCAGATGGACTCGTCTTTAACGATAATTCCTTTATCCTTCTTCCCGGCGAAAAGGAAATTATCAATGTTCAATTCCTTAAAGAAGCTAAACTGAAAATAAAAAATATCACTATTCAAACATTGAATAATTATTTGGATTAAAAAATATGCGTTGGAATTCAAACCCGCTCCCCGCAATCAGATACTGCATTACTTCAGTTCTTATTTTATTTTTGTTTACTCTTCCAATATTTTCTCAACCCTCTCTGGAAGATAAACTCAAAGTAAACTTTAACGGAGATGCCCAGCTGGAAACCGGAAATGCATACGTGGGAATCGAGTTCCACCACAATTCCCCTATACTTCAGCGCATTAGCTTTTACTATCCTGTATCCAACTCAGTAGACCTTAGTAATGATTACTGGAAAAGAGATTCCTCATTTGTTATGTCCGCTGCCATTAAAATAAATAATAAAATAGAATGGCTAAATCATCAGAAGTATGAGTTCACTTCTACCCCTTATTTCGTCTCATGGCATAAAAAGGATAATGATAAAGATGTCCGAATTACTTATAACTTCCTTAAGGATAAACCCGCTTACACCGTAACTTGGGAAATAATAAATAAAAGTAAAACAAATCAAACATTTCAGCTCTATACTGATCTTGAGGCAAATCTTAAAACAAGCCATTCCTATAAAATAAAAGATATGGCATACACTGATTCTAATTTTATGAGTGATAAATTAGTTATTTATTATCACGATAATGAACTGCAGAATGTATCCCTCTTTTCTATGGACAAGGGTGAGCCAGCATCTGCCTTCAGCACAAAAAGTGTGTTGCCTAAAATCCCCGTTCCTCAAAATAAATGGTGGAACGATAAAGATCTTCTACTCAAAAATGATATTATTGAACAGGGGAGTGAAGCCATTCCGGCTTTCAGATATCTGTATAAGAAAGATCTCGAACCAAATGCTAAGATGACCGTCATTCAGATCATCGGCACAGGCAAATATGAGGAAATCAATTCCCTTGCAGGGGATTGCGCTGATATTTATAAAAATGAAATTGATGCTTATAAAGATTACGTCCTCTCATATTGCAAACAAAATCAATTCACTACAGGTGATGGCTATATCGATAAAACAGTCCTCTGGTCCAATGCCATCCTGGCTGTTAATAAACATTATATCGATGGCTCGGTTCAACCCATGCCTTGCCCCGCTGAGTATTACTTCTATTTCACTCACGATGTCCTCCTGACTGACCTTGCAGCAGTAAATTTTGATCTGCCCAGAGTAAAAAGCGACCTCTCTTTCATCGTTGATCACGCAGATAAAAATAAGGTAATCCCCCACGCTTATTACTGGCAGGATTCTTCCTTCGTTACTGAATACGCAGATTCTGATAACTGGAACCATTTCTGGTTTGTTATAGCTGCATCAAAATATCTGCTTCACTCTGGTGATACTCAGTTTCTCAATATGATATATCCCTATGTCCAAAAAAGTATAACAATGGCTCTCTCTAACAGACATGATGATCTAATGTGGGCTCTTCGCCCTGACTGGTGGGATATAGGCAGAAACTACGGTCCTCGTGCCTATATGACAATCCTCGCCGCAAAATCCCTGCGCGAATTCATATATATCTCCTCTGTATTAAATAAAAATATTGATAAGATCCCTGAATATGAAAATACCGCTGACATCCTCGAAAAGGGTCTCAATAATAAACTATGGTCTCCTACACAAAAATATCTTATTAACTATTTCGCCGATGGCTCCATCGATAAACATTATTATATAGGCTCTCTGCTTGCCTCCCATTATAATCTCTTGAACAATGAACGCAAAAATGAACTAACCGAATCAGCAGCTAAAAATCTTCTCGATCCGAATGTCGGTATCTATACTGTATACCCGATGGATTTCCAGAAACTTATAGACTACCTGAAATTTGCGGGCAACGAAGCCGGTGATGCATATTTTTATATAAACGGGGGAGTCTGGTCACAGGGTAATACCTGGTATGCCTTGTCGCTCATGTCCGCTGGAAAGAAAAAAGATGCCTACGATTTTATCAGGAAAGATATGACACTCAACGGAATTATCAATGGTCCAAACGGACAGCCTGCCATGTATGAAGTCAGGTATGCTAAAAAAAATAGTGACATTTACGGCAAAATCGATAAGCCCCAGTTCATGTGGGCTGCCGGTTGGTATATGTATTCCCTCTATAATTTATTCGTCATCAAGGAAAATAGTTGGAACCTTTCCTTCGATCCCTGGCTCCCGGATAATCTAAAATCCATCTCTTGCAGTTTAACTATAAACGGTAGTAAAGCCTTAACCACTATTAAAGGGAAAGGGGAATTCATAAATTCAATTATGATCGATGGAAAAGAATTTAATTCTGCTGTGTTACCTTCTGGACTAACAAATACTAATCGGGTCGATATTACACTTGGTTCCCCGCGTGCTCCATATCTTAAAGATCTTAATACCGGACTAAAAAGCGTTAGCTATGAAAAACAGAAAAAACTATATTCCTTTACAGTTAATCGTCGTAATATATCAGCCTCTATAATTTCTCCTCTAAAACCTGTTTCCCTTACCATTAACGGAACAACCCGCAATGATCTCTTAACAACAACTATTAAAGGTTCCGTTTATATTATATCAATTTCCCCGGATATTAAAACAATATCCCCCTCGGAGCATGGTAGCAGGGAAGAGGTCCATTACTCTCTCTCTTTCTGATCATTACTCTTCTTCCAGCATGGTAATTTAGAGAGTCTGCAGCCCATATTTTTATATATTATTTACACTCTATTCATTATTATAAGTCAATATAATCCTTATTATTATTCCTATAGAACTCTTAGCCGGTCTACATTACCAATGAATTGCTCAATATACCAATAGGATACCAATAGGATACCAATAGCACACCAATAGGACACCAATAGCACACCAATAGCTCTATGTTAAACATTACTGTATATATAAATCTTTGTTAATGAATTGTGGACTTAACCCCGCATAAATGCTTAATTTGAACTCTCTTAACTTTGGTCTGTTTTACGAAATGCAAAAAGTAGTTGTTTGAAATAATTAGAAGGGAAGTTAAGATATGATAATCCATATAACTTAGGTTTCTCTCTTAAAGGAAAATATGCAGTCCCGAATATCCAGTCCCATAAAGCAATTTTAGTACTGAAATTCTTATTATACGAATTGTTATTCTTATCTGCATGATGCCAGCGGTGCATCTCAGGACCATTAAGTATAAACTGCAGCCAGCCGGATTTTACATCTATATTGGAATGTATGTACATTCCCCATAAGGCATCAATCATCCCCTTAATTATCGGAATTTCGGGTGCTGCTCCCAATAGGATCATGGGAGCAAATTCAACTGTCTGGTTAATTAAAATCTCAAGTGCATGGGAACGCGACCCTGATAACCAGTCAACATCCCTCGTGCTATGGTGTGCCTCATGTATCCGCCAGAATATCTTCGAATGATGCTGATACCTGTGGAACCAGTATATATAAAAATCATGTACAACAAAAAAGAATAATAACTGCAATCCCGTAGGCCAGCGCGAAACTAATTGTAGCCTTGATAACTGTGTATTTGAATCGATGAAAAGTATTATATACGAAATGATTATCCCCATTACATAGCTTTGTACAAAGGTGTAAAGAACAAAATCGTTAAAGAAACCTTCCCGCAGGAATTTCTGCCCCTTTGTATAAGGGAATAATCTCTCTAATATAACAATAATTGATGCCCCGGTAAATATACCCGCAGTACAGAGAATTCTGATATTTCCTATATCCATGTATCAAACTGCCCTTACCATAGTTAATTCTGAATGTGTCTTTCTAAGTTTACTCTTCTGGGGTAACTCGCTCTGATATACACATTTAACCCCGTCACCCAAAGCTTTCTCTATGTCACGTATATTGGCTACTAATCTCATTAAACCAACCATCTCTACTGATGCCGCCTGATCTGTTCCCCACATCGCACGGTCCAACGTTATATGCCTCTCTACAAAATTGGCTCCGATGGATACAGCTGCTAATGTGGGAGCAAGCCCCGTCTCATGTCCTGAATATCCAACTGGTACTGAAGGATATCTGTCCCTGTAAGATTGTATTACTTTTATATTAAGTTCCTCATTCTTGCATGGATAGGATGATGTCGATTGTGCAAGCAATAATTTATTTGTGTCAAGTATTTCGATTGCTCTTTCTATCTCATTTAATGATGACATACCTGTGGAAAGTATAACTGGTTTCCCTAATTGTTTTACCCTGGTTAAAAGATTGTCATCTGTTAATGAAGCCGAAGCAATTTTATAAATACGTGGATTAAAATGTTCAATGAAATCTACAGCATTATCATCCCAGCACGATGCAAACCAGGTTATCCCTTTTTCTTTACAATAACTTATAATCTCATCGTATTGATTCTGGTCAAATTCCATCTTATGGCGGTAATCTATATATGTCATTCTGCCCCAAGGGGTATCCCTCTCTATCTCCCACTGATCGCGTGGTACACAGAGTTCAGGTGTCCTTTTCTGAAACTTTACTGCATTGCAGCCTGCAAATGCCGCCCCCTCTATCATCTTCTTAGCAATTGCAACCGATCCATTATGGTTTATACCAATTTCAGCTATTATGAAAACAGGCTCCCCATCACCGATAGAAATGTTACCAACCTTAACGCGTCTGTCTTGTTTCATAAGTCCTCGAAAGATTATTATTAAGGAGATCGGTTAAATCTATATGTTTCAGTTATTCTGTAAGGTTATCTCCATCACTTTTAATTTTCATTTTATTGATATTAACTCTCATACATTAAATTATATGATTTCTTACCAGGCAGTCCACCCGCCGTCAACTATTAAATTCGCACCTGTCATATAATCAGATGCGTCGCTCGCCAGAAATACTAGTGCTCCCTTATAATCATGCGGTTTAGCCATTCGTCCTAAAGGAGTTCTCTTTGAATAGTTATCTATAAAATATTTATCCTGGTTATTCTCAACACCGCCGGGTGATAATGCATTTACTCTGACTCCCTTATTCCCCCAGTACGCCGCAAGGAATTTCGTAAATGCAATTACAGCCCCCTTCGTCACTGGGTAAGCCGCCGATTTATAAAACGTCTGCTTTCCCTCAGCATCTTTATATATTGATTGGTCCGGCGCTACTATACCATATGTTGAAGCTATATTAATTATATTCCCTTTACCTGCTCTCGCCATCTCCGATCCAATTACCTGTGCACAGATAAATGTACCTGTTATATTCACTTCCATTGACTTCCTGAACATCTCTATTGGATAATTCTCGAACATTGAAAGTTCTCCGGCTGTATTGGGATTTTCGAACATATCATTAATTGCAGCATTGTTTACAAGAATGTCTATTTTGCCTGATTGATCTAATATCTTTGCCCTCAATACCTTAACTGATTCCGGCTTTGTAATATCTGCACCCGCTCCCATTCCCGGGTAAGGAAGTGTTTTAGCAAACTCGCAGCATTTCTTTTCATCTATGTCGCATACAACTACATATGCCCCTGCTTCCGACAATGCATAACAATGCTGCTTTCCAAGTAGACCTAACGCTCCTGTAACTATAGCTGTTCTTCCTTTCAGTGAAAAAGATTCGTCTATATGCATCCCGGTTCCCTCATAAATATTATTATTGTATATCCCTATACAAGTTTTACCTTTGGCTTAAGATTAAAATTACTCGTCTTTCTGAATACCGGTTCAACTACCTCACCGTGTAAGTAATGTAGTATATTCTTTTCATCAACTGCAGTTTTCAATATAGGGAGCACTTCCTTATATGCACTTAACAGATATGAAACATCTTCATCTGAATGCGAAAATGATAAATTATGAAATCCTCCCCACAGTATGCCTCTCTTTATTAGTTCCTGTTGCATGAGTGACTTCATCTCAAGAGGATTCCCTGCAGATGCATTAAATGTTACTATTGTCCGGCATTCAAATCCTGCACAATTAACATATTCCATACCTTGCTCGGCTATTAGCTTATTAAGTCCATTCTTTATTTTACCCCCTATGGTGGCAAGGTGTTTAGATACGTTCTTCTTCTTAAGTACTTCCATAGTAGCCTTAGCTGCTGCTAACGATAGTGCTTCACCTCCGAATGTTGTAAAAAAGAATACATCCTTCTCAAGTAATTTCATTATAGCTCTTCTGCCCGTTAGTATACCTAAGGGCATTCCGTTAGCTACAGCTTTTGAGAAACATGCAAGATCAGCATATACATTAAAATATTCCTGCGCCCCGCCTGTGGCAACACGGAATCCGGTCCACATCTCATCAAATATAAGTAGTGTCCCGTTTCTTGTACACACATCTCTCAGTTTATGAAGAAAGTTATCTTTAGGAGCTTCAAATACAAAGGGTTCAAGTATTACACATGCAGTATCTTCATCAATGGAATCCTCAACTGACTGTATATCATTATAATTAAATGTATATGTTAAATCCTGTACTCCTTCGGGAATTCCTTTATTCCTGTCTGTTACTGCTATATACCAGTCATGCCATCCGTGGTATCCGCAGCATAAAACTTTCTCTCTCCCTGTATAAGCCCTTGCAAGTCTCACTGCGGCTGATGTAATATCAGCTCCGGTTTTACTATACCTTATACTCTCTGCATTAGGTACTATCTTATTTATCATCTCAGCAACCTCTACTTCCAGAGGATGCATCAATGAAAATGTTATGCCATGTTCTAACTGCGCCCTTATCGCATTATCAACCTCAGGATAACAATATCCAAGTGAAATGGGTCCAATTCCCATAAGAAAATCGATATATTCATTACCGTCAACATCCCATACATGCGAACCTTTCCCTCTGCTTAGATATTTGGGAGCAACTCCCTTTACATTCTGTCCCGGACCCTTTGCAAGTGTCTGTGTAACACATGGTATCAGGTTTAATGCTCTGTTATAATATTCATCCGATTTAATAATCGATGGATAATCTCCGTTAGATCTTACACCATTAGCCATATCTAATCCTATATATAATATTTGAATAGATTGTTAGATGATTCATATACCTTTACTATCTTTTCTGCAATAGCCTTACCGGTAAATCCCTCATACTCCAGCACATCATTAAGTAGAGCAGGCTTAAACCAGGTTTCAAGACCGATTGGAAGAACTTTGCAGTTAATATTTTCTGCCGTTAGTACTTCACTCAATATTGAATATAATCCTCCCGTAAGGAAATGATCTTCAAGTGTAACTATTAAACCTGATTTACGGCAGTACTTTATGATAGTCTCCTTGTCAAATGGTTTTAATGTTCTTATATTAATAACCCCGGTTGGTTTCCCGTCAGCCTTAAGTATCTCCGCCGCTGCCAAAGCCTCCTTAAACAATAATCCGTATGTTAATATCATAATGTCCCCCTCGGATATTACTTCCGCTTTCCCGATTTCAAAAGGTGCGTGTTTTATTTCGGGTTTAAGGTTATTATATCTTATATAAAAAGGGGACTGGTAAGGAAATATTTTCTCAATTCCCATAATCAGGTCTTCCTCATCAGATGGACAGAATACATTCATTCCTGGTATCCCTCGCATAATCGATACATCTTCTAATGATTGGTGTGTTGGACCATTTGCATCTGAAAAAAATCCCGGTACTGCTCCCATTAGCTTAACCGGAAGGTTGCCTATCCCTATATCCGTCCTTATGAATTCAAATGCTCGCAATGTTAAAAATGTCGCTAATGCATGTACAATTGGTATTCTTCCTCTTAATGCAAGCCCTGCCGACATTCCTATCATTGTCTGCTCCGCAATCCCGCAGTCTATAAACCTGTCCTTTACCACATTGGGCAGACTGCGCATCGATGATCTGTTCTCAGCAGTTAGGATTACAAAGCGCTCATCTCTCTGCATAAGTTCTAAAAGAAATTCTTCATAGTTCATATTATCTCACCACTAATGTTTCTGATGTTAAATCGGTCTTCTTCTTGCTGTACAATTCTTTGAGCAGAAGGTCTATCTCTTCCTTTGTAAAATTACAGAACCACCTGTCTGCTCTCTCTTCAATGCTCGGAAGTCCTTTCCCTCTCTTGGTATCTGCAATTATTATATTTGGTTTGCCATTCCCTAATGGTAGTTTGGTAAAGACTTGATTCAGGTTATTATAGTCATGTCCATTACAATGAAATGCATTCCACCCGAATGCTTCAAATTTCTTGTCTATTGGTTCTATTGGTATAAGGTCTTCTGTCGGCAGATTTGCCTGGAATTTGTTCCTGTCTACCACTGCAATTAGATTGTCCAGCTTCTTGGCTGATGCTATCAATGCTCCTTCCCATACCGAACCTTCATTTAGTTCCCCGTCTCCAAGTATAACCACTACCTTATTTTTTGTATTACGTAGTTTGCAGTCAAGTGCAGTCCCCATGGAAACTGATAATAAATGTCCCAACGATCCTGAATGAAATTCCACCCCGGGTATATGAACATTGGGA
>JARLHD010000519.1 GCA_031292435.1 Ignavibacteriaceae bacterium | reverse complement strand
TGAAGAGGCAAAAGTTGATGCCGTTCTTCCGCATCTGAAAGAAATAATTAAACATAATCTGATCATTAAAACAAAAGTTGAAAAGCTTTAGGAAAATTCATGTATAAATATTTACTGGCACTATTTATTTTATTCATTATTAGCTCACCTTTTATAAAGCCCCAACAGGGTGCATACATCGCTCCTGTAATAAAATTTTCAACTATAAATGGGCAGAGCTCTAATCTCTTGGGTGTCAAAGGGGGATGGATAATAAACAATACTTTTGTAATTGGAGCCGAATATTATGCCCTAAACTCAAATGTAACTCAAAGTTGGGTCGATCCTTATAGCGGTATCTTGCCTGATATTAAATTTTCTACTGGTGGGCTGAATTTTGAATATATATTTATTCATCAAAAAATATTATCCGCATCAGCGGAAATGTTTATGGGAGGCGCAGGGATAAATCTTCAGCCTTCCCCATATTATGGGGGTGACTTCCTTGTCTGGGAACCTCAGCTTAATGCAAATATAAATTTGAATGAATGGTCCCACCTGTCATTCGGTGTTAGCTATCGTACAACAAGCGCTTTGGATATTTATCATATCGATGGCGCCGGAAATCTGCCGCCTCTCGATTTCCCCATTAAAAATCTAAGAGGATGGACTGGAAATATATCATTTGTTTTAGGCATGTATTAAACTGGAGAAAATTATGCAGTTAAAAATCTTTACAATATCTCTTCTCGTAGTCCTTTTCTGTTCTGGATTTATTATCGGGCAAACTGAATCTCCCGGTTCAATTATTAATATAAATCCCTCTCCCGATTCAGACCACGTCCATCTGTCGGCTTCACAATTTAAATATGCAGATGACCAACGGTATACTATTTCAGGAGAACTTCCAAGATTACAAGCAGAAATAAAACCTGTCACTACTTATATAATTGGAGGGATAACTTTAACCTCAGTAATTGCCCTCCACATTCATCAGCGGAATGCATGGTGGAGCGGTGAGCGTGCGCCATTCCATTTCGAGGAGGACTGGATTTCTGCTCTCCAGGTCGATAAATGCGGGCATGCTTTCGGCGGTTATCTTCTCTCCTATGGAATGGATGATGCCTTAAAAACTGCTGGAGTAGATTATAATTCCTCTGCTATCTATGGAAGTGTTTTTGGGTTAGCCTATCAAACCTATGTCGAAACTGAGGATGGCTTTTCAAAATCCTGGGGCTTCAGCCCTAGCGACTGGTATTTTGATTTTATTGGTCCTGCATTTTATCTTGCACAACATTATGTCCCTGCTTTACAGAATATTACTCCCAAATGGCAGTATGTACCTACTGAATGGACAACAAAGGCTAACATAAATAGACCTAAAACTTTTATTGATGATTATAACAGCACAACCTTTTGGTATTCTTTTAACGTTAATAATCTTCTTCCGGATAATTTGAAAAAATACTGGATCCCCTGGCTAAATATTGCTGTTGGATATGGGGCCGATTCAGATCTTAAACCAAGCACTTTAGGTCCTCCCGACCAGCAAAATATAAGAAGATTTACAATTGGTTTGGATTATAACCTTGTCAAGTTATTACCTGAAGGAGGAAGTTTCTGGAATTGGTTCCGGCAGACTTTAAATTATATTAAATTCCCTGCACCAGCTGTGCAATTTTCAAATGGTGTGGCAAAGTTCTTTTTGATGTACCCATTCCTGAACAAATAAGATTTTAACAGCATGAGTTTCTTTAATTGAGTTTTATAAAGGTGATA
>JARLHD010000518.1 GCA_031292435.1 Ignavibacteriaceae bacterium | reverse complement strand
TTTAGATTAAGGTTAAGTCATATTAGTGCCCATTTTGTGGATGGTAAATATAACTTTAGTATTCAGAACTGGAGTGATGGTGATATGCCTCGTGTTTATAGTAGGGAATTTCTTGAATTTATGCCCTACTCCAGGTATTTAGGTTTTAGAATATATGGTGGTTTTTCTTACTTGTTTCATGTTACTCCTAAAAATATAGGAAAAGAAATTTATCAGCTTGGTTTTGATTATTATATCAACTCCTTAAGCACTGGCATTTTCGTTCCTTATATTGCCTATGATTTCAAATTAAACAAAATCGCTTCTTATCAGGGTAATAATATCTTTACCGCTGGATTAAAATTCGGTAAAACTTTTGGTAAAGGAATTAGTGTGGCTTATTCTTATTTTTCCGGCAGAAGTATTCAAGGTGAATATTTTGATAGAAATGAAAACTATTCAACCGTAGGGATAAACCTGGATTTCTAATATGTCTGAACCTTTTGATGAACAGAATTATAGTACTGAAGTTACTATCGCTAAGAAAAAGAATAATTATTTCCTGCATATAGGACTCCTTATTGCTACTATATTCACCACTATCTTCGCTGGTGCGCAATGGACTACTGGGATAATGGAGGGGCCGTATGAGTTTTCAATGCTTAAGAATGGTCTTATTTATTCAGCTGCTATCTTATTCATTATATCATGTCATGAATTTGGACACTATTTTGCTGCCCGCTATCATAAGGTCGATGCTACTCTCCCGTTTTATATCCCGTTTCCTCCCATTCCCTTATTCTTAAATTTCGGTACTATGGGGGCTGTTATTAAAACCCGTTCCCCTGTTACTTCAAAAAAAGCAATGTTTGATATAGGAATAGCAGGACCACTTGCTGGGTTCGTAGCTTGCCTCATTGTTCTTATTGCTGGATTCCTTACAGTGCCTGGTGTAAACTATCTTCTTGCTATTCATCCTAACTATTTTTCACCGGACTTTGGGAAGGGAGGACTTGAACTCTTCTTTGGTAATACTCTTCTCTTTTCTTTCTTTAAGTTTTTATTTATTTCAAAAACACAGTTCTTTCCTCCAATGTCCGAAATCTACCACTATCCTTTATTGTGTGTCGGATGGTTCGGTATGTTTATTACCGCTATGAATATGATTCCTGTTGGTCAGTTAGATGGTGGTCATATTAGCTATACTATGTTTGGAGATGAAAAAAGTCATAAAATAGCGCTAATCGCTTTCGCTCTCCTATTGATTTCAGGTTTCCTCTTCGTAATCCAATATTCATTGATTCTTTTAGGAGTTGATCCTTCAGTCATACCCCATTTCCTTCAATTTGGTTGGTTGGGATGGTTATTATGGGCTATGATATTATTTTTTGTCATTAAATTGAAACACCCAACAATATATGATGTGCAAAAATTAAACCCATTCAGAATCTTTTTAGGTTATCTTAGTTTCTTTATTTTAATTATTTCTTTCTGTCCTGTACCTTTTTATGGAATAGGTATATAATTTTACCTTGTGAAGCCAAAGCTATAAACTAATATTTAATAAATGAAAAATTACCTGATCCTCCTAATCCCTTTATTTCTATGGGGATGCGCCAGTAAATATAATGGTGTGATAGATACCGGGTCCTCAAATTACCAGGTTACTTTTGTAAATTCATCCAATGATACTCTTTTTGTACCCAGTGATTCACTAATAGTTGTTTCTATATCTTTAAATTCAATAGCAGGCATCAAATCAATTTATTTTAATATAAATGACCCCGATGGTAATTTGCTCAATTCTTCTCCGGTCCCTTTATTTGACGATGGAAATCTCGCTCTTCATGGAGATGAAGCTAAAGATGATAAAACATATTCAAATAAATATCCCTTCAGCCAGTCTTTCATTAATGGAAAATATACTATTCAGTATTATATCGTGAACAATACCGATCAGGCGTCATTGGTGGCAGTACGAAGTTTCAATTACAATAATAATATAACTGATTTTTCTCCTGTTGTATCTAATCTGGTAGTGCCTGATTCTGTAACATTGGATACAGTAGCTATTAATATTAATCTTTCCATTCAGGCATCTGATCCGAATGGGCTAAAAGATATTGATTTCGTTTTCTTCAATTCCTTTAAACCAAATGGAGATCCTGCAACCGGAAATCCATTTTATATGTATGATGATGGAAGACCGGAACATGGCGATGCAGTTGCAGGAGACGGAATTTATTCTCTGATAATCAGCCTTCCGCCGGGAACAACTAAAGGGACCTATAGATGGGAATTCCAAGCTCAGGATCGGGA
>JARLHD010000517.1 GCA_031292435.1 Ignavibacteriaceae bacterium | reverse complement strand
TTAACCCATTGACAATTTCCTGATGAATCATATTTTGCAATAAATCCACCAGTTCCTGTTAACTGAATCGTATCAAAAATTACAGTTTCATAATTTAATCCTGTAATGTAACTATTCCCGCATGCATCAATAGAAATACTGTAACTTACATCTCGACTACTTCCTCCGGCATGCTTTGCCCATAAACAATTTCCATATGTATCATATTTTGCTAAAAATATATCTTCATCACCATAACTGATTAATCTAATTGTACCAAATGTTGCAGTATCCGAAAAGGACCCTGTTAAATAACTGTTCCCACTTGGATCTACAGAAATTCCATAACCATGATTACGTTCAGTACCACCTGCATTTTTCTCCCATAAACAATTTCCATTAGAATCATACTTGGCAATAAATATATCCTCCCAACCGTAAGCAAATAATTTTATTGTATCAAAAAATGCTTCACCCAAAAAATATCCTGAAAGATAACAGTTTCCTTTTGCATCAATTGAAGTTCCACAGCCATAATCACCCCAAGGATCATGATCTGGATCATCGCTACCCGCATGTTTGGCCCATTTGCAATTTCCATTTGCATCATATTTTGCAAGAAAAATATCTATTCCATTATATCCTACATATTGGATTGTATCAAATGCTACTGTGCCATAAGAATGACCAGTAAAATAACTATTACCCTTTGAATCTACTGAAATATGGCTTCCAAAAATCGAACCTACAGGACTTTTTGCCCAGGTAAAAGATTGGGCTGAAAGATAATAGAAGTTTAGAAGCAGAAGTACCTGGAGAAGAAGAAGTGAATGTATAAGAGTTTTCATCATTATACCTCTTGAAATTAACAGAGAGACGTATAAATAATCAATTATTAAATATTCTTTAGTAAAACTACTATATTTTGGTTAAAGAGTAAAACAACTACTTTTAATTAATGGAGGTTATACTTTTAACATTTTCAAAATAAGCAGTTGCTTTTTGTTAAACTGTTATTAAAAACATTTAATTTTACTATACACTATTAGCAGATTGGTTAGTATTATTTTGAAATAATAAAATTAAAACAGTATTTTGATTCTGATAAAACGAATTATGATATTAAATTATGATTGAAAAAGTAGTTAATAAAATAAAGGGAAATTCAAACAAAAGTGACTTCAAATATTGGCAGAACCAGCCATTTGAAAAACGCTTACTTACTTTAGAAGAAATCAGACAGGAATATAACAGCTGGCGTTATGATAATAAGCAAGGATTTCAAAGAGTTTTTAGAATTATTAAACAAAAATAAAGTTAAATATCTTCTCAACATATTCCCCTTAATGTAAAATCCCTCATTTTTCTTTAACTTAGCATTTTAAAAATCTGCCTCATATCGTATTACTGTTTTAAAATTGAAGAATAAATATTACGAAATTGCCCTTATACTCTTTACCCTTGCAATAGCTGTATCTACTTCTGTCATTTCCTTTTACGCTCTGAATGGTCAAACCTTCGAAATGATTTTTCCCGGCAATCAGATATTTGGACAAATCCCCCTGCGCATCGATTCTCTTAGCGCATGGATGATCCTTATTATAAATTTTACTTTTGTCACCGGCGCTTTATACGGCACCGGCTACCTTCGCCATTATTACGACAAACCCAAAAACATAAGAGTCCATCAACTCCTTTTTGTCGTTCTCCATATTTCCATGATCCTCGTCTGCAGTGTTCAGAATTTTATCGCCTTCTTAATTGTATGGGAATTAATGGCAGGCTCTGCGTTCCTGCTGATAATTTTTGAAAGCTGGAATAAATCCACCGTTAAAGCAGGATTGAATTATTTTATTCAATCCCATGTGGGCGTTCTCTTTATTACGATCTCTTTTATTTGGATTATTATTCAGACAGGTTCTACCGATTTTAAAGCAGTCACTACATTTTCTGAACACATGCCCGCACCGGTTAGTATTACTCTTTTCGTATTACTATTCATCGGCTTTGCATTCAAAGCAGGATTTGTCCCGTTCCATACCTGGCTGCCCTACGCACACCCTGCAGCACCTTCACATATTTCAGGGATGATGTCAGGCGTAATTATCAAGCTTGGTATTTTTGGTATCCTCCGAATGCTCCTATTAATAAAAACCGGGTACCTTGTTATCGGCGAAATTATTTTATTCGTTTCAATTATCTCCGGTCTGTACGGAGTAATTCTCGCTATCGTTCAGCATAACCTTAAAAAACTTCTCGCCTATCATAGCATAGAAAATATCGGTATTATTGGGATTGGTATAGGGATCGGAACAATTGGACTCGGGCTTCATAATGATTTTCTTGCAGCAGCAGGATTTTTCGGAGGCATGCTTCATATTCTTAATCACTCGTTGTTTAAATCCCTTTTATTCTACAGCGCAGGAAGCGTCTATCAGCAAACAGGCACTTTGAATGTTGAAAGACTCGGCGGACTCGTAAAAAAGATGCCCCACACCGCTGCCCTGTTTTTAATTGCTGCCCTGGCTATTTGCGGACTCCCGCCTTTGAACGGATTCATATCTGAGTTTCTTATTTTCTCAGGGCTGTTCGCTGGCTTAAAATCAGATAGTTTCTCCTTTTCCCTTTTTATCCTAAGTGCTATCGCCGCCCTCGTTATCATAGGCGGACTCGCAATTATCTGCTTTACTAAAGCATTTGGTGTTGTATTCCTTGGAACTGAACGCCACCCTTATCAGCGTGAGCCCAAAGATGTTTCCCTTCTTATGCTGATTCCTAAATATATGGTCGCTGCAGTGATTGTCTTCATAGGAGTTTTTCCGCAACTCTTTCTGATGCTGTTAAAAAATCCTGTCTCTCTGTTTGTGCCTGACCTTCTGAATAATTCAAATGGATATTTTATTTATCAGTTTTCTATTCTCTCAAAAATAGGATTGATCGGGCTGCTTATTTTCGCCTCAATATTTATAGTGTTTGGGATAAAAAAATATTTCGATAAAAAAAAGATCATATCTGTATCACCTACATGGGGTTGCGGCTATGTCGCGCCTAATCCTAAAATGCAGTATACAGCCAGCTCTTTTGTTAAGACCTATTCTAATTTAATTGAACCAATCCTCAGCATGCATAAAAGTGATGTTGTGCTTGATCAGGTGTTCCCCGGACCAAAAGAATACAGCAGCCATAATTATGATAAACTTGAATTCTACCTTATTGATAAAAACCTGAAATGGCT
>JARLHD010000516.1 GCA_031292435.1 Ignavibacteriaceae bacterium | reverse complement strand
TTGAATTGATCGAGGCATCAACTGCGTAGGGATCATTTTCCAATATTGCACATTGCTCTTCGATATTTTTCGGCCAGACAGGAATTTTGCTGGTGACCATTGCGATATAGCGCGGGATACTGAAAATAAAGCTTAGCGTAAATATTAGAGGAAAAAGAATAATCGGTGCGCCAGTAAACGCTACCATTAAATAAATTAACCCAAACTGGTATCCTTCGCGCTTGCGGTCTATTGGTAGGCAATCCTTTACAACATCGATGATTGACTCTGGGCCTTCCTCCATATAACGGCGTATAAATTCCCAGTGTCCTTCTAACTCCCTGCGATCTGGACCTGTCGCTGGCAGGCAAAATGTGTCGATTACTGTCTCATTATCGTCCGCCAGAATATGACCACTGATATAGTAATCTTTATTAAATTCTTTTCGATGGTTGAGGCCGGAAGTAAAGAATATTTTATCCCAGCATACGCTGCGGGTAGTGCCGTCCACCCGAAAAAAATGCACCATTCTATTATTTCTATCGAAACGAATTGGATAATGTGTCCAGGCAAACAGCTCTGTTCTTAGGATTTTAAATGTGAAAAAATTTGCACATAAAAATGGAACCATAAGAAGTAAAAAAGGATATGAAATACCAACACCACTCCAACCACAATCAAACACAATTGTATAAACAATAGATAGAGATGCAAATAAAAACATAGGGAATAAAGAAATACCAATTAAAGCCAAAACCCCTTTAGAAGAATAAAATTTATCTACAACCTCCAGATAGCGTGAATTCATGCTTATTACTTTAGCATCTGAGATCAATTTATTACCTTCAAGTTCGATTTTATTAAGTTGTTTAAGATTATAATTTTTTTCATCGTCAGTAAGTTTTCGATTGAGTTTAAACTTTGGTAAGAGTCCGTAATAATCCATATTAATCCCCCAGCACTTATAGCCAATTTCAACTCATTCATTTCCATATCCATACCTGGCCAAATCGGAAGGTCCGCAGCCTCCCGTTTTAGGTAAATCTCCTTATTTTCTTCAGTAGCATCTTCCTTCGCAGGAATTCGACGCCAAAGGCATTGAATTAACCACTTTTGAATTTTATCTCTGCTATTGATCGCTAGATAAATTGCTGTACCTATCAGAAATATTACTGCAATGATGGTCCCCGAAATAGGTAGTGAATTGAGCCACAGTGCTACAATCAGCCACGATCCTGCTAATGCTGACAGGCCATAAGCGACAGCAAGGCCGAAATTCCCTTTATTTTTTTCATCGACCATATGATAAATATCATAACCAACGGCAACAATTCCCGCGCCAACCCCCAGTAACTTCCCTCCAATACCAAAAATCCACTTTTGAACTATGGACGAGCGCAATCCCCGAAGTCTGGACGAAGCACTGGCAAACAGATTGAACTGCTTAATCCCGGTTTCCACAATGCCGAGGCTGGCACTTGTCAGGCCTACCACTCCGGCCCAGAACTTGGCATGTGCTTCACTCTGGTCGGCCGTCAGTGTTTTCTT
>JARLHD010000005.1 GCA_031292435.1 Ignavibacteriaceae bacterium | reverse complement strand
CCTTTTTCAAGAACTTTATGCACTTCCAAATCTGTATATGTAATATGACAAGGTACCTGCTGAAGAAATGGAAAATTGGATAAATCTGTGAAATGGGAAAATGGCTGGGGTTTTTCATCTCCGGGTTGAATTTCAAGAATGTCAAAATTTATACTAGCCTTTTTAATTCTAGGAGGAGTGCCGGTTTTTAGACGCGCAGAAATAAACCCAATTTTATGTAAAGATTCAGTAATGCCAACTGAGGGTAATTCACCAAACCTACCCCCCTTTGTTGATTTTAATCCGGTGTGCATAAGTCCATTTAGAAATGTGCCGGATGAAAGAACCAAAGTAGAGCAGAAAATTTCACTGCCGGAAGAAGTCCTCACTCCCTTAATAACATCGTCCCGAGTTATTATTTCAATAACTGAATCTTCTATAATTTCAAGGTTAGGGGTAGAATTTATTAATTCAAAAGCGGCTTCAGAATATAGTTTTCTGTCAGATTGGCATCGTGGTGACCATACAGCCGGACCTTTGGATTTATTCAACATCCTAAACTGTATTCCTGTCTTATCTGCTAATTTTCCCATAATTCCACCTAAAGCATCCACCTCCCGTACTAGATGCCCTTTCGCCGTTCCCCCAATTGCTGGGTTACATGACATTCTGCCAACAGCATATTTATCCATTGTCACCAAAGCTGTAGAGCAGCCCATAATTGCCGCTGCATGCGAAGCCTCTAATCCGGCATGCCCTCCACCTATAACTAAAACATCAAATTTCATCGAATCTCCTGTTTCACGTGGAACAAAAACATATAGTAAAAATTACAGTTTATGAGATTTAACAATGTTTCACGTGGAACTATTTACCTATACAAAATTTGGTAAAAATATTATTTAGAATATCTTCAGAAGTCACTTCACCAATTATTTCACTCAGGCAATTGACTGCATTCCTCAAATCAACAGATATAAACTCCCCGCTCATTTTATTATTGGCAGAATCTCTTGCCTTAGTTAAATTTTCTTGTGCCTTGGTTAAGCATTGGTAGTGTCGCAAATTGGATACAATTGCAGTCTTTTCGCTAAAGTTTGAATTGCCTAAAGCATGATCCTTCATTTTATTTAATAAGGTAATAATTCCCTCCCCTGTCAAAGCAGAAAGGGATATATCATATTTTATGGTTCCTGTAGAACCTTTATCTATTTTATTAAGAATGGTTAAAATGTTTTTACTTTTATTCAGATTGAGTATTTCCTGAAATAAAGCTTGATCAAATTTCTGGTCTACATCATTAATAAAAAGAACAAGGTCGGCATTTTTAATTGCATCCCTGCTGCGATAAATCCCTTCAAGTTCTATAATATCTTCAGAAAACCTTATCCCGGCGGTATCATAAAGCTTAAATAGTATCCCCTCAATGCTCACTTCTTCGCGGATAATATCCCTTGTCGTTCCAGGCAATTCACTTACAATGGCCCTGGATTCTTTTAATATGTAATTTAATAAGGAGGATTTGCCTACATTAGGAATGCCTACCAACGCTACATTTACGCCATCCCTCATTGTTTTTCCAAACGAATATGTCTGCAATAATAAATTTATTTCTGATTGTATATTATCAATTCGTTTGATTAATTCACTATTTTCTATGAACTTTACATCCTCTTCGGCAAAATCTAATTCCAATTCAACAAAAGATGAAATATTCAATAAAAGAGTTTTTAGTTCATCAACTTTTCTCGACAAAAGTCCATTCAATTGGTTTCTTGCCCCTCTTAAGGAAGCTTCCGTGTTAGATGCAATTACATCAGCTACAGCTTCGGCCTGTGTAAGATCCATTCTGTTATTAAGAAATGCTCTCTTTGTAAACTCCCCAGGCTCTGCCAATCTAATATTATTCCTTGTAAGAAGCTCCAATATTTTATTTGCAATAAGTGGATTTCCATGAGTACTTATCTCAACTGAATCTTCACCAGTATACGAATTTGGTGCCCTGAAAATGGAGACAAGCACATCATCTACAATTTCATCTGAATCAAATATCTTACCATAATGAATCGTGTGAGATTTAGATTCCCCGAGTCTCCCTTTACCATTAAATATATTATCTACAGTTATTATTGAGTTCTCACCGCTTACCCGTATTATTGAGATCGCTCCAAATCCTAATGGGGTTGCCAATGCTGCTATCGTATCTTCTTTTTGAACCATAATAATTAAAAATTGATTTGCAAAAATAAACATAAACCCATCTATTAACAATCCTTAAATATAAACTCTAAATGACAGTGATTATGTAAAAATTGACATATTTAATGCAAATAATTCCAACTTGTCTGCCAAAATGGCGCATGACCATAATTTTGGTTTAATTACAGTAACTATTTATACAATAAGCAATTATAAAGAAAATAATATGCGGCATAAATATTGTTTCTGTCATTACGTCAGGTTAGTAAATAAACTAAATTGGAGGAAATAATTATGGCAATCGTAAGATGGAATCCCATAAGGGATTTGGTGAGCATGGAAAGAGAATTCAATAAAATATTTAATTCTCTTGAAAGAAAATTTAACTTCGGTGATGGTGACGGCGAAAATCAGGAATTTGAAAACGCTGTTTGGATGCCGATGACTGATATTGTGGAAGATGATAACAAATATTATCTCAATTTAGATCTTCCAGGTATTAAAAAAGAAGATGTAAAAATAAGTTATTCCAATGGACTTCTTAGCATAAGTGGTGAACGTAACCAGGAAACTGTAGAAAAGAATGCTAGGTTCCATCGTGCTGAAAGATCTTATGGAAAATATTATAGGTCTTTTACTCTTCCACAAAAGATCAAAGAAAATGAGATCGATGCTGAGTTTAAAGATGGTCAGTTAAAGATCTCTATTCCAAAATCTGAAGATGCAAAACCGAAACAACTTGAAATAAAAGTTAAATAATTGTTGATTTTACTTCGGATTGGATCACGTTTCGGAATTTATGGAAAGGGT
>JARLHD010000515.1 GCA_031292435.1 Ignavibacteriaceae bacterium | reverse complement strand
TACGTAATTCCCGGGTGTGCCAAATCTTTCGGCAGTTTCCAAACATGTGTCATGAATTTTCTTCATAATTTCATGTAGCCTATGATCAACTTCCTCTTTGCCCCATGGAAGTCGCATACTATTTTGTGACATTTCTAGTCCAGAGGTTGCTACTCCTCCGGCATTAGAAGCTTTTCCAGGTGAGAAGAGAATACCATTTTCCCTAAATACTTTATAGGCTTCGATAGTTGTGGGCATATTTGCACCTTCGCAGACACAAAGACAACCATTCTTAACCAATTCTTTTGCATCTGATTCAAAGATTTCATTTTGAGTGGCACAGGGCATTGCAACATCAACTTTAACACCCCAGGCACGTTTACCGGGGAAGAAATCAACCTTAAATTTATCGGCATAATCTTTTACATTGTCTTTAGCGCTCGCTCTCATTTGGAGCATATATTCAATTTTTTCACCTTTAATACCATTTTTGTCATAGATAAATCCATCCGGACCGGAAAGCGTAACTACCTTGCCGCCGAGTTGATCTATCTTTTGTACAGCTCCCCAGGCTACATTACCAAATCCGGAAACGGCAACTAATTTGCCGGAGAAATCCTGACCTTTAGTCTTCAGCATTTCCTGTGCAAAATAAACAGCTCCATAACCTGTTGCTTCAGGGCGAATTAAAGAGCCTCCCCAATTTAGACCCTTGCCGGTCAATACACCTGTAAATTCATTTTTTAATCTTTTGTATTGACCAAAGAGGAATCCTATTTCTCTTCCACCAACGCCGATATCGCCGGCGGGAACGTCTGTATCGGGTCCAATATGGCGGAACAATTCAGTCATAAAACTTTGGCAGAATCTCATTACCTCATTATCGCTTTTTCCTTTTGGATCAAAATCAGAACCACCTTTTCCGCCACCCATCGGAAGGGTAGTGAGACTATTTTTAAATACCTGTTCAAAAGCAAGAAATTTTAATATACCGGGTGTTACCGAAGGGTGAAATCTTAAACCGCCTTTATAGGGGCCAATAGCACTATTCATTTCGATTCGATAGCCGCGGTTAATTTGAATTTCTCCCTGATCATCCATCCATGGCACCCGGAAAGTAATCATTCTTTCAGGCTCAACCATTCTTTCCAAAATTTTTGCAGTTCTGTATTCTGGATGACGTTCAAGGACTATTCCAAGAGATTCTACAACCTCTTCAACGGCCTGATGAAATTCAGGTTCACTTGGGTTTTGTGCTCTTACTCTTGCTAAAAGTTTATTAATATACTCGGACATAAGGACCTCATTTAATTTTTGTTTTATAAAATCTTAGTTATATAAATTTAAGGAGAGAAGAAAAAATATATACAGTAATAAATTGATCAGATATTGTATTCAAGCTTTGGTGACCCTTATTAAGGATGGTGTCCAAAAACTATCTATAATTTCTATTTCGTACATAAAATAATTTGTCTCTTCTCCCTTATAAATAATAATTACATCAATAAAATTAGCAATTATAATCATGAAAACCTTAAAGAAAGAATGAATTTAGAATCTGGAATTATCAAATATTTTTAATAATAAATAACAAATTGTTAATTGTTATGTAAGATCACATTGGAAATTGACATATTAATTATAAATCTGTTATTATTATAACATTATATAAAAATATTTTAGGAGAACATATGCCTGTTAGAAAAGCCAATGCAGTTTGGAGAGGGAATTTGAAAGAGGGAAGCGGGAATATTAGTACTGAATCAGGAGTTTTGAAAAATACAACCTATAATTTTGTTTCACGTTTTGAAACCGGAAATGAAACTAATCCGGAAGAATTATTAGGAGCTGCACATGCTGCGTGTTATTCAATGGCATTATCAGGTGCATTATCAGGTGCGGGCTTTAAGGTTAATTCAATATTTACAGAAGATAAGGTATTGATAGAAAAACTAGAATCCGGTTTTACAATTACAAAGATTGAAGTAAATACTACAGGAGATGTTGAGGGGATTGATAATGCTACATTCCAAAAGTATGCTACTGAAACAAAGACGGGCTGCCCTGTTTCAAAGGCACTTAATGTGAAAGAAGTTGTTCTAATTGCAAAACTGAAATAAAGATGAAAGGGTGATTTCTAAATTTTTGCAATAGCGAGATCATCATCAGGTTAGTGATTCAATTTCTATTTTTTGAACTTCTGATATGGGATTTCCAAGGAATAATTCAGCAAGTTCTTTAAATTTTAATGGGATATCGCTGACATAGAACGATTGGTTTCCCTGTGAGGATTTGTTTGAATGGAGGTTATACCGGTCAAGTTCCTCCTTGACAGATTCAGCAGCTGCAATTCCAGAATCAATCAATTTTACATCTTTGCCAACGATGTCCTGGATTACTCCAGCGAGAATAGGATAATGAGTGCAACCTAATACCAGGGTATCTATACCTATTTT
>JARLHD010000514.1 GCA_031292435.1 Ignavibacteriaceae bacterium | reverse complement strand
GAAGAAGCTATGAACTTCTACACTTCCATCTTTAAAGATTCAAAAATTGTTAACATTACCCGCTATGGTGATGCCGGTCCCGGTCCAAAAGGATCAGTAATGACAGGTATTTTCCAAATTCATGGACAGGATTTCTATGCACTGAACGGTGGTCCTGTTTTCAAATTTACTCCCGCTGTTTCATTATTCGTTGATTGTGAAACTCAGCAGGAAATTGATGAATTGTGGGAAAAACTCTCTGAAGGTGGCAAAAAAGATCAATGCGGTTGGCTGACTGATAAATTTGGTCTTTCATGGCAGATTGTCCCCTCGATATTATTAAATTTATTACATGGTCCCGATTCTGAAAAATCCAACAGGACTAGGAAAGCTATGCTCCAAATGAAAAAACTTGATATTAAAACTCTTCAGGATGCTTATGATGGCAAATAACCCCTGACTTTTCTCAAAATATCTTACATCCTCACGGTCACCAATTAGTACAATAAATCTCATTGTGGGTTTGTCTTAGCCTCTCCCCCTCAACCTCAAAAATATTTTCTATTCCTTTGGTTGACACTAGATAATAAATCTTTTCCAGGGTGGTCCTTAACCTTGAAATTAAGCCCAATCCCCACATTCATCTTTTAGTAATTCTCTCTCAAGGTCTCCCATAACATCAAATTTATTTTTAATTCCTACCCTTACCATTTATTACAATAAATCTCCAACTGGATTTCCCCAAACCTCAATAATATCCCCAATTCCACCAAAGCCACGCTTGTTTCTGTAACAAGTTTTCAATTACTGGAAACTTCTCTCCTTTATTCCTGTTATATAGCCAAAACTCCCCCTTTTTCATTTGCATTTTATTTTAAATACAAATATATTTGTGGCTCGTTTGTAATTCTGGGCGGACGCCGGAGTTGGAGAGCCGGGGCGGACTGTAAATCCGTTGGCTGACGCCTTTGGGGGTTCGAGTCCCTCGCCGCCCACTACTGATTCTTCATTTTATGAATTTCAAACCTAATGTAATTAAATACGTTCTTACTAATTTTGATTTTTAATATGCGGGAGTAACTCAGTTGGCTAGAGTCACAGCCTTCCAAGCTGTTGGTCGCGGGTTCGAGCCCCGTCTCCCGCTCTCTTTGCCTGCTCCGCATTTTTAACTGAAGCAATAAATCATCTATTTATTGCTGACGTAGCTCAGTTGGTAGAGCACATCCTTGGTAAGGATGAGGTCACCGGTTCAATCCCGGTCGTCAGCTCAAAATATAAAAAGTATATAATATGAGAGATATAATAACACTTGAATGTACTGAGTGTAAAAGAAGAAATTACACCACTACTAAAAATAAACGACTTCACGCCGGAAGAGTTGAATTTAAAAAATACTGCCGGTGGGATAAGAAAATTACTGTTCATAAAGAAACTAAATAATTTTTTCTTAGCTACGTCAGTGGCTCAATTGGTAGAGCAGCGGTCTCCAAAACCGCAGGTTGGGGGTTCGAGTCCCTCCTGACGTGCTAAATAAACGGATTTATATATTATGAAAGATAAAATTATTGGCTTTGTTAACGACGTGGTCAAGGAAATGAAAAAAGTTACCTGGCCTACTCAAGCCGAACTTAAAGAATCTACTATGGTTGTTATAGTAGTTTGTTTAATCCTTGCTGGATTTACATATGTTATCGATATGGCTGTCCAGCTCGTCTTCAAAGGAATGTTTGGTTAATCCAATGGAATTAAGATGGTACGTCGTTAGAACTTTTTCCGGACATGAATCGAAAGTTAAAAATATGCTCGATTCTGGTATGGCCGATAATGAAAAACTTCGCGCTAAAATCCAGGATGTCCTCGTCCCTATGGAAAAAGTCTTCGAGGTCAAAGACGGTAAGAAGAAAAGCAAAACTAAAAACTTCTTCCCCGGCTATATTCTCGTTCAGGCTGATCTGGATAACCAGGTAAAGGAATTTATTCTTAGTACCCCCTCTGTTATGGGCTTCCTCGGTACTAAAAATAACCCTAACCCGCTCCAGCCCGAAGAAGTCAAAAGGATCGTCGGTCGCCTCACTCAGGATGAAAATTCCGAAAGAAGCGAAACTATCTTCCGTTTCGGCGATGTCGTTAAAATATGTGATGGACCCTTCAATAACTTCAGTGGTACTATCCAGGAAGTTAATGAAGAGAAAATGAAAATTAAAGTTATGGTCTCAATCTTCGGTAGAAAAACTCCCGTTGAGATCGATTTCGTTCAGGCAGAATTAGAAAAATAAGTACTTAATTAGATTAGATAGGTATTTACTATGGCTAAAAAAATAACCGGATATGTAAAACTTCAAATCCCTGCTGGAAAAGCTAATCCTTCTCCTCCCGTTGGACCTGCTCTGGGACAAAAGGGTGTCAATATTATGGAGTTCTGTAAGCAGTTTAATGCTAGAACTAATGATAAGGATGGTATTATTACCCCTGTAATGATTACAGTTTATTCTGATAAATCATTTACGTTCGTTATTAAAACTCCCCCTGCTGCTGTTCTATTATTAAAAGCTGCCCAAGCTCCAAAAGGATCTGCCGAACCACATAGAAATAAGGTCGCTAAAGTCTCTAAATCCCAGGTTAAAGAAATTGCTCAGGCTAAAATGCCGGATTTGAATGCTTTTGATATCGACCACGCTATGAGTATGATCGCTGGTACTGCCAGAAGTATGGGTATTACTGTTGAAGATTAATCATTCTATAAATTGATGGTATGACAATGCAAAAATCTAAAAGAAATGAAGTAATTTCTAAATCTGTTGATTTGAATAAAGAGTATTCTCTTCAGGAAGCTATCGATACTATTAAAAAGAATTCGAAAGTAAAGTTTGTCGAAACTCTTGATTGTGCTATCAGGCTCGGTGTTGACCCCCGGCATGCCGACCAGATGATTAGAGGCACCGTTTCTTTACCTAACGGTACTGTAAAAGAAGTTCGCGTTTTAGTCGTCTGTAAAGGCGCTAAAGCTCAGGAAGCTCTCGATGCCGGTGCAGATTATGCAGGTTTTGAAGAATATCTTGAAAAAATTAAAAGCGGCTGGGCTGATATCGACGTTATCGTCGCTTCTCCCGATACTATGGCCGATTTAGGAAAACTCGGTAAGATTTTGGGTCCGAAAGGCTTAATGCCAAATCCCAAAAGCGGTACCGTAACAATGGATGTAGCTAAAGCAGTTAAAGAAGTTAAAGCTGGTAAAATCGAATTCCGCGTCGAAAAAGCGGGAATCGTACATACTGCTTTAGGTAAACTTAACTTTGAAACTGATAAATTAGTCGAAAATACCAGGGCTTTTCTTAATACTATTATTAAGATGAAACCTGCCTCTGCTAAAGGTGTGTATGTCAAAAGCGTATTCCTTTCTAGCACTATGGGTCCTGGTCTGAAAATCACACGCGACGAAGTTGCCCATTAATTGTTTTTCCGTTTATTAGAAATTACGCGCTCTATTATAAATGCTTCTAACCGACTCGATTAAATAATCAGGTATGGGAAAAAAATGAATAAAAATGAAAAAGCAGAAATCATCTCCGAAGTTAAGGAAATGATTGAAAATGCATCTGCTGTTTATCTGACTGACTTTAGCAAAATCAATGTTGCCGATATCTCCAATATTCGCAATGAGTTCCGCAAGGAAGGCGTTACTTATAAAGTAATTAAAAATACTTTGTTCGAACGAGCTATGAATGAAGCCGGTAAGTTTGATAAACTAACAGATCATCTCGTAGGTATGACTGGCTTCGCTTTCTCTTCTGCTAACCCGGTTGCACCTGCTAAAATTATCAAGACTTATTTTGATAAGAATAAAAAATTGTCTTTGAAAGCCGCTTATATCGAAGGTCAGTTCTATGACGGTAAACAACTCGATGTCCTGGCAGCTCTTCCTTCTAAGGCTGAGATTGTATCAGGTATCTTAGGTAGTTTGAATGCCCCGGCTTCTGGTATCGTTGGTGTACTTAATGCTGTTGTAAGAGACCTCGTCAGCGTTATTGATGAGATCTCTAAAAAACAGGCAGCATAGTATTTTGAATATTAATTTAATTTAGATTAGGAGAAAAGAAATGTCAGAAAAAATTTCTGAAATTGTAGAAAAGATTAAAGGTTTATCCCTCGTTGAAGCTTCTGAATTAAAGAAAGCTTTGGAAACTGAATTTGGAGTTACCGCTTCTGCACCAATGATGATGGGAGCTGCTGCTCCTGTTGCCGCTGCTGCTGTTGAAGAAAAAACAGAATTCGATGTTATTCTTTTAACAACCGGCGATAAGAAAATTAACGTTATTAAGGTCGTTAGAGCTCATACAGGTTTGGGCCTCAAAGAAGCTAAAGACCTCGTTGATTCAGCACCTAAAGCTGTTAAAGAAGCTGTCTCTAAAGATGAAGCTGAAAAACTCAAAAAAGAGTTTGAAGAAGCTGGCGCTACTGTAGAATTGAAGTAATTACTAGATACGATTCCTCATCATTAGTAGTTTTTGAAAAGTGGTAAGCGGAGTAATCCGTCTTATCGCTTTTTATGTTTATTTGATACCGTTGATATGTGTTCTGATTGTAACTGATTTGAAAATAATTTGGAGGTTTAAAATTGAAAAACACTAGTAGGATTTCCTTCGGTAAAATTCCCTCTGTAATTGAAATACCCGATCTGTTAGGTATTCAAACAGCATCCTTTGAAGAATTTATCCAGCGTAATGTACATCCTTCTAAAAGGGAAAATAAAGGTCTCCAGGCTGTTTTTACCGCTAACTTCCCAATCTTCGATAATAAAGAAAATTATCGTTTGGATTTTATTGAATATTATATTGAAAAACCAAGGTACTCAGTCGTCGAATGCCTTGAACGCGGACTTACATTCGCAGCTCCCCTCAAAGGTAAACTGCGTTTGTCTACTAAAGATCATGAAACTGAAGAGTTTGTTAATAGCGTAGAACAGGAAGTATATTTAGGTAACCTTCCTTTTATGACTGAAAAAGGTACCTTTATTATTAATGGCGCTGAAAGAGTTATTGTATCTCAGCTTCATCGCTCACCTGGTGTTGCATTTTCTCAAACTGTTCACCCTAATGGCACACCTATCTATTCAGCAAGAATAATTCCTCTCAGGGGAAGCTGGGTTGAGTTTGCTACTGATATAAATTATGTAATGTATGTCTATATCGATAGAAGAAAAAAATTCCCCGCTACTACGCTATTGCGTGCCCTCGGATATGATCTGGATGAAAAAATATTAAACTTGTTCAACTTGATTGAAGAAGTTGAAGTTAAAAAAGTAAAAATTGATACTTATGCAGGAAGAACTATTGCCAGTGATGTCTTTGATATGTCTACTGGCGAAATCTTCCTTACTAAAGATAGTATTTTAACTGAAGAAGATATCGAAAGATTAAAAGAATCAGATGTCGATTCATTAAAATTCATTAATTCTGATACTTCCCCCGATCAGGATCTTATTGTTAATACTCTTCGCAAAGATACTGCTCATTCAAGGGAAGATGCTTTATTTGCAATCTACCGCCAGCTCCGTTCTGGCGAAGCTCCTGATGTGGAAGCTGCT
>JARLHD010000513.1 GCA_031292435.1 Ignavibacteriaceae bacterium | reverse complement strand
CGTGTTCCAATTCCGGGATCCATTTTGAAATCTCGCGCTTCAAATGGGGCGACCCGCAGGCGGAGGCGGCCAGTTCCCAACTGCGCACCACCGGGACGCCGGCGCTCAACAGCGCGTCGAGCGCCATCGCCAACCGCGCCACCGCCAGATATTTGACGGCGGTGCGGAGCAGGGGAACGATGCTAAAAACGGATTCCATGAATGCGCGCCAGCCGTGGTTCCGGTTGCCCTGGCCAGAATACTTCCACATTATCCGCATGACGTTTATTAAATGTCTCCCAGTCCTGTGAGTTCCATGAATCGTCCAACGTTTTCATCAACATCAAATTTTCTTCCACACTCATATTTTGAGGCTCTCAAATTAGAATTTTAACTTAAAAACTTATCCTTTTTTTCACTATCTGTGGACATATCTATGTCCCTTGATTGCGATAGCTTTATAAGATAGTGCAAAATTGACTGCAGTTATTGTGAAAAACAGTATGATATACAAGGGAGTCCTTTTCGAGGACTCCCTCGATAACTATCTAAGCAGAGAAAGTACCTCAATTTGCCAATTCCTGTACTTCCTCTGCATTGATGATATTGCAAAGCACGTAGAACGTACTTTTTATACCAACAAAAGTTGGCACTTTAAATACAGTGTTTCTTCTATGATAAAACTCTTTGTTGTGAAATGTTTTAGGAATCTTTCCTATGACAAGACAATTTCTTCCTTAACAGAGGAAGAAGCTATCTTGCTATCTTTTTTTGATGATGATCAGATAAAACTTCCTTCCGGTGGAACACTTCATCATTTTGTTAAATATAGACTCGGAGAATATGGAGTCAATGAAATAATGTTGATGCTAGGTGAAAAGATCCTCAAACTATCTTCTGAAAAGGAAGCAAAGATTGATTCCACTCCACTTGAAGCTTCAAGATATGATAAGCATGCTGATTATAATCCTCACTATGCATGTAAAATGGATAAGGCACACATTACAATGGTTGGAACTTACCCTGTTTTTATGACTCACACAAAAGGACTTGCAGGTGACTCTCCAGAACTAATCAACCATATTGAAGCTTTAAAGATGATGAATGCTGATCTTGAATTTTACTCTGCAGATGGAGGATATGATTCATTCCTTAATCATTCTGATATTTGGTATCATCTAAACGCAAAACCGATTATATCCTACGCTTCAGATGCTGTGATAAATCAAGAAGGTGAAGAAGAAAGAATCAATCACTGGGTAAATAAGAAGTGGAAACTTGGAGGAGATATTCATGCACCAATGGATAACAAGCTCAAATTTCTATATAAAATTGGAAGAACAGAACAGGTTGGAATGTATCTGAGAAACCAGAACATCAGAGACGAAGCATTCGAGGAGCAGTACAAAAAGAGAGCGGAATGTGAAAAGACACATGGACACATTAAAGGTACAGTAAAATTCGATATAAGAAGAATAAGAAATGTCAGTAGAAAGTTATATTCTCTATTGAGCTTCGTAGCATATCAACTAATGGTACTGATAGAGTTACAAAATAAGATTGGAGAAAAAAATTCATTTGGAAGATACTTCTAAAGAAACAAATGTCAAATTAGATTGTGATTTTTTAGAGCTAATTTGAGAGCCTCTTTATTATGGCTTACCTTTTCCCAAAGAAATTTAAAGGATCAAATCATTACATAGTGCGAAAAATATATAATTTAATTTATT
>JARLHD010000512.1 GCA_031292435.1 Ignavibacteriaceae bacterium | reverse complement strand
ATTTTTACCAGTATTACCAGAACTGCTTCCCCTGAAACTTTTAGTATCTTTTTTATTTTTTTTCGGTTGATTGACATTTAATTCTTCCTTTATTTTTTTCTTAATTACTTTTAGAAGATCGAGACTTAACTCGAGTATTATTTTCTTATTTACTTTTGGTTTATACATAGTACAAGTCCTCCTCAGAAATTTTCATTCCGCAGTGTTCGCATTTGTTATTTAGTAACCCGTCAATGTATCTTGTCTGACCTAAACACCATGGACACTGCACTTGGATAGTATCAAGAGATGCTCCTCTGTAAGTATTTCTTCTGTTCCAGAAATCCCTGGCAAGATAATTTTTATATGAATCCACACCTTGACTATTGATTATTAAAGCGTGATTGTTTTCCATTTCGTAGAAATGATAACCCTTCTCTCCTATAGTAAATCCTCTTTTGGACTCTGATGTTATGCCAAGTGATTCCTGCATTATTTCGCGCTCACTACAGAAATACAATATGTCCTGATCAGTGTTATAATACATGTCTATTGGATTATCTTTCTTGATCAGAATAAGATTATCTGGCTCTGCTTTATTTATAATAGCAACTGCAAAGCTTCCTTCGATTTTGTCAAACACTCTTTTAATCTTATCTCCTTTACACTTTGTAGATAAGACAGATAAAATCGCTTCTGAATCCACTTCACCGTCACGCTGGTTTCTTCCAAAGATCTCGTGATCATTATGAATGATACCATTATGTACAATTGCTATTCCTTCTTTATTATACAATGGATGATTATTATTAGAATTCTGTTCAGATCCCTGGGTTTTCATACGAGTATGCATGATCATGATCTTAGGTAACTCAAGTTCCTGCCAATCCTTTGATTTTACAAATTCTGAAGAACGGATTGGAGCTTTATTTATAATCAGATTTCCTTCCCTTATAAAACCGATGCCGCAGGCGTCGCGCCCACGGCTCTCAAGTAAACTGAACATGATTGATATTTTTTCTTTGTCGGGTTTCTTTTCGCTGAAGCAATAGAAGCCGCTGATTCCACACATGGAATTACCTCCTATAATTATTGTTGTACTAATTCTTCTTTGTGTACAACTGTTAGTGATTTGATTAGCTGTATGATCTCTTGTCTATAATCTTTGCGAATGTTATAACTAAGCCCAAGTCTACGGACTCCCTCAACAGATTTGATTGTATAATACTTCAGAGATTCAGGCAGCAGATCCTTTACAGTTTGTTCCAGGTCAGGACTAATAGTTATCTGATATTCTTCCCGCTCTTTAAGGCCATAGAGATTTACAGGGCTGTCTATCAATCCTACCTTAGTTCGTATTTCAGAAAGGAAGAAATCTTTTGTGTTTATGTTTATGAATCTTCTGTGATCGACTTTTCCAGATAACCAGTTTCTGCTGAGAGTAAGAATATGTATTCTATCAGTCTCATCAACTTCGGGATTATCTGGTGCATCATCATCATAGGCATCCTGATAGCAATCATTACAAAGCGGGTCATCAGAATTATTGAAGACAACCTCATTACGAGATACTACAGAGTCGCATGCAGAGCAGTAGGTATAACTATCGTTAAAACAATTCTCGCAATAGGCGTCTTCGTATGCCCAACGGACTTCACCATCTGGAATTGTATCATTACAATTTGTACATCTCATGCTGCTAACCCCCAATTCGGCAAAATATTTTGATTCCAGTCGAGTTTTTTACCGAGTAAAACATCGAGCTCTTTTAGCCCTTCTTTGCAGTCATCAGGAATAGTATGCAATGCATGTTTTAAGGATTTAAGAAATGTACAAGAGTGTTGCCTGTTTTTAATTTCCACGAAATCGAGATTATCTTCTGTAACTCCAAGGACAGCTAACTTTGCTAATGTAAATGTTACCAAAGTAGTAGTCGGACTTAATAGGAATGAGCCTGGTGTCCTATATTCAAACCCATAGTATTTTTTTCTGTAACTGGAAATCTTTCCATAACCTGTTCGTTCCCTTTTGCATCTTTGTTCCTTATCGTCTATACAGTTTGATAGACTTCTAAGAACGATGTCTAACGCAGAAATTATTTTAGGTTCTGGGCTGATTGAGAAATGAATGTGTCCGCCAAGAGCAAAATCATTTGCGTAGTGTCCACTAATAAACTCTAACTCTGGCTGCTTAGTATGCGCATAAGAAAGTATTTGAAAGATTTTGGAACTGAGGTCAATTGGGGATTCGCTGAATCCAGGACGAACTTCGGCAATAGACGAGCACCCGTCAAGCCCCATGGAACTATTTGCTTTGAAAAAATTATCTGCACAACAAAACTGCCCCTGCTTACGAACTACAAGCTCTGGATCGGCGCCAATTGTAAAATTCA
The DNA here is from genome assembly GCA_031292435.1 of Ignavibacteriaceae bacterium. Lineage (GTDB taxonomy): Bacteria > Bacteroidota > Ignavibacteria > Ignavibacteriales > Ignavibacteriaceae > Fen-1301. Next base: position 7,634 of record JARLHD010000512.1, on the reverse strand, counting down.
TTTAAGACTCCTTGTTTGTTAATTAACAAGGTTCTTATGCCAAAAAGTCGCTTAAAATATAACCTAACTCAAAACCTAAATCATTATAAGAATGCAATTACTAATAGTTAATACTTTCGATTGCCAAAGTTGATGACTTATGTTTTATTTTGTAACTACTTCAAAAGTAGGTATTTTTATATACTCATATAGGTAGGCTTCGGATAAAGGTATAAAAACGAAAATGAACAAAAGATCAAATCAATTAAGATCAAAAAAAAGAGTAAATGATCATGGTGAGGTATTTACTTCGGAACAAGAAGTAAATGCAATGTTAGACTTAGTGAAACATGAAACAGAAAATATTGAATCTCGTTTCTTAGAACCTGCCTGTGGTAATGGCAATTTTCTTTCCGAAGTATTAAGAAGAAAAATGGAAATAGTTACATATCGTTACAAGAAAAGCCAAACTGAATGGGAGCGATATGCCTTAATTGCACTAACAAGTGTTTATGGAATTGATATTCTTTCTGACAATGTTAATGAATGCAGGGATAGGTTATTAAAACAGTTCATGGTTGAGTATAAATCTCATTATAAAAGTAAATGCAAGGAATCTTTCCCAAAAGCAGCTTACTTTATACTTAAACAGAATATATTATTAGGGAATGCTCTTACATTGAAAACAAAGGAAGGCGATCCTTTAATTTTTTCTGAATGGAGCTCAGTTAGCCGCGGATTTGTTAAACGCAGAGATTTTAAGATGGAAGAATTACTAAATAAAGAGGCTGATTTATTCTCAGATCTAGGATTAGGTGTTTTTATTCCACAACCAGTAGCCGAATATCCTCTTATTCACATATTAAAACTAATGGAATATGATACAACTAACTTACAATCCTGATGTATTATCCTGTCTTGCTAACCTAAGTAATGATGAGGTTTTTACCCCTCCAAATCTGGTAAATGACATTCTGGATATGCTCCCAGCTGAACTTTGGAAAGATAAAAATGCAAAGTTTTTAGACCCCGTTTGTAAAACTGGAGTATTTCTTAGAGAGATTGCGAAAAGATTGATGGAAGGGTTAGAAAAAGAAATTCCTGATAGACAGGAAAGAGCTAACCATATTTTTTCAAAGCAACTATATGGCCTTGCTGTAACGGAGTTAACTTCATTATTAACAAGAAGAAGTTTGTACTGCTCTAAGACTGCTAATAATAAATACTCTGTTTGTACCAAATTCCGTAATGAAGAAGGAAATATACTCTTTTCCAGAATCGATCATAAATGGGAAAATAAAAATTGCTCCTTTTGCGGTGCTTCAATTGATGTTTATGATCGCGGAAAGGAACTAGAAACATACGCATATCAATTTATTCACACTAATAAACCAGAAGAGATTTTTAAGAATATGAAATTTGATGTAATAGTTGGAAATCCGCCTTACCAATTAAGCGACGGCGGGCATGGCAGGAGCGCTGGCCCAATTTATCATAAATTTGTTGAGCAGGCAAAAAAGCTACAACCAAGATATTTGGTGATGATTATACCTTCGAGATGGTTTGCTGGTGGAAAGGGCTTAAATGATTTTCGTACTGATATGCTAAATGATAAAAGAATAAGAAAAATTGTTGACTATGAGAATTCTTCTGATATTTTCCCTGGTGTTGACGTTGCTGGAGGAATATGTTATTTCCTTTGGGATAGAGATAATCTTGGGAATTGTGAAGTAATATCAATGCGTGGAAATAAACCAAATAATTTCCTTAGGGAACTAAATGAGTTTCCAATCTTTATACGTGATAGTCGTGCAATTCCAATTATTAAAAAAGTTTCAACGAAAGCCGAAGATGAAGGAAGATGTCTTGATAGTGTTGTATCGTCAAGGAAACCTTTCGGGCTTCCAACAAATTATGCGCCTAAAAAGAAGGGGACCCCATGTTGGTTTATACAGAGAATTGGTTTGCAATTCGCAAATAGCTCGGACATCTCGGATGGAAAAGAGTTACTTGATAAATGGAAACTTTTAATTCCAAAAGCCCCAATAGCTGGCCAAACTGATTTTTCTAAATCAATTGGTTTTTATTATGAAGGAAATATTAGAATAGCAAAACCAGGAGAATGTTGTACTGAATCATGGATAGTTGCTTGCGCTTTTTCAACTAAAGCGGAGGTAATATCTTTCAAGTCATACCTTTTAACTAAAACGGTAAGATTCCTTTTATTACAAACAGTAATATCGCAAGATGTTACTCGGCAGAATTTCTTTTTAATACCAGATTTAGGGAAATATAGCGGGGAGTATACTGATAAAACGTTAATTAAGAAATGGGGACTTTCTCAAGAAGATTGGGAATATATTGATTCTAGAATATCCTGATGAAATTAAACAAAACCATTACTAATACAACAAGTAAAAAGACCGATGGATAAAGTAAAATTTTTCCCGCCTCGTCCCAATACCAATCCAACTATTTATGCCTATGAAGACTCCAATCCTCAATACTCGGGATTACTTAAAATTGGGTTCACAAATAAGGATGTAGGTGATAGGGTAAGACTACAGTATAATATAGTAAAACCAGGCCCATTGCCTTATAAAATTGTTTTGGAAGAATCCGCAATGCGAGATAACGGAACTGTATTTACTGACCACGAAATTCATAGATATATAAGGAAAAAAGGTTTTATCAATCCCAAAGGTGAATGGTTTGAATGTCGTGTAAATGACGTTAAGGCTGCAATTCACGCTATTCGGTGTAATAAAGTTAATGAAGAAGACAGATATCTGAATTTCCAAATGCGGCCTGAACAAAAACAGGCGGTTGAAAAAACAGCTAATTATTTTAATAAAATAAGGAAGGAAGATCCTGACAAGGTACCGCATTTTTTGTGGAATGCAAAAATGCGTTTTGGTAAAACATTCGCTACATATCAATTAGCATTAAAAATGGGATGGAGAAAAATACTTGTTTTGACATTTAAGCCAGCTGTGCAAAGTGCATGGGAGGAAGATTTAATAGCTCATGTGAATTTTGAAGGATGGCAATTTATTTCTCGTAGTGGGCAACAATATGGTAATATAAAGAGAAATAAACCTTTCGTTTGTTTTGGTTCATTTCAGGATTATCTAGGCAAAAATGAAGTCGGTGGAATAAAATTAAAAAATGAATGGGTACATGCCACGAATTGGGATTGCGTTATACTCGATGAATATCATTATGGCGCATGGAGAGATAGTGCAAAGGAATTATTTGAGGCTGAAGACTCTAGAGAAAATGACTTTGCACAGGGAGAAGGAATGGATTATTATGATGAATCTATAATGCCAATAACAACTCAGCATTATTTGTATTTATCCGGGACTCCTTTCAGAGCAATTACATCTGGGGAATTTATTGAGGAGCAAATTTTTAACTGGACTTATTCAGACGAACAAAAAGCAAAGGAGAAATGGAAAGGAGCTAATAATCCGTACGATGCTCTGCCCAGGATGGTTATGTTGACTTATCAGTTACCTGATTCCATACGGGAAATTGCATTAAAGGGAGAGTTTAATGAGTTCGACTTAAATGTTTTTTTCTCAGCAACTGGAAGGGGTATAACCGCTCAGTTTACTTATGAAAGTGAAGTACAAAAATGGTTAGACTTAATTAGAGGCTCTTATCTTGAAACCACAATAGATAATCTGAAACTTGGAGCTAAAAAACCTCCTATGCCTTATTCTGATGTTAGATTACTAAATATATTATCTCATACATTTTGGTTTCTTCCAAGTGTTTCCTCCTGCTTCGCAATGGAAAATTTACTTGCCCAACGACAAAATAAATTTTTCCATGATTATAAAATTGTAGTCGCTGCAAGTGCTTCAGCAGGGATTGGTGTTAATGCGCTTCCTCCGGTATTCAATGCAATGGGGAATCCTTTGAAAACAAAAACGATTACTCTTTCATGTGGAAAATTAACAACTGGTGTTACTGTTAGACCGTGGACAGGAATTTTTATGCTAAGAAATTTATCTACACCTGAAACATATTTCCAAGCAGCTTTTAGGGTGCAATCTCCTTGGACTGTCACCAATCCTGATGATACTTCTCCAAACAAAGAAATTATTATAAAAGAGGAATGTTACATTTTCGATTTTGCTCCTGATAGAGCGCTAAAACAAATCGCAGATTATAGTTGCCGATTAAATGTAACTGAATCTAATCCCGAAAAGAAGGTTCAAGAGTTTATTCACTTTTTACCCATTTTAGCCTACGACGGAAGTTCTATGCGACAAATCGATGCCGCAGGCATTTTGGATATTGCTATGAGTGGTACTACCGCTACATTATTAGCACGACGTTGGGAGAGCGCCTTACTAGTGAATGTCGATGATTATACACTTCGTCGACTTATGAATAATGAACAGGCTATGAAAGCCCTTATGAATATTGAAGGATTTAGGTCCCTTAACCAAGATATTGAAACTATTATAAATAAGTCTGATGCCATCAAAAAGACAAAACAAGAAGCGAATAATAGAAAATTGAGCTCCAAAGAGAAAAGAGATTTAACCGAAGAAGAAATAGAATATAAAAGTAAAAGAAGACAAATTCAGGAAAAACTAATAAAATTTGCTACCAGGGTCCCAGCGTTTATGTATCTTACAGATTATAGAGAGAGAAGTTTGAAAGACATTATCATTCAATTGGAGCCCGGATTATTCAAAAAAGTAACTGGTGTTTCTGTTAAAGATTTTGAATTACTTATAAGTTTAGGTGTCTTTAATGGACCCTTAATGAATGACGCTATTTACAAGTTCAAGAGGTATGAAGATTCTAGTTTGCAATACGTTGGTATAGATAAACACGAAGGGGAGAATGTTGGACTTTATGATACAGTATTAAGCGCAAAAGATTATAAAACTGCTTTTGTAAATGAAGATTCAGAAGAGTTTTCAACGGTCTAATAGAATAAATAATTTTTATATAATTTGAGATACTGTTTTTACTTAATTACTAAAATCATAAAAACAAAATACTCAAATTCTCTTGTACTTTTTTAACTTCAGAGAAAGATTCTTCAGGTTTGACAATGGAGAATGTGTACGGCGTTAATATTTTAATATATATCTTTTATTAAAAGTAGTGAGTTCTTATGATACCTGATTTTCAATCGATTATGTTACCTCTTCTGCAATTGCTTGGTGATAAACAAGTTCATAAAAGTTTAGAATTAAAAAAACTGATTAGTGACAAGTTTAACCTTACAGAGGATGAGAGAAAGGAATTACTCTCAAGTGGGGCGCAATTCAAAATCGATAATAGAGTATACTGGGCCATCTCCTATCTTAAAAATGCTAATTTAGTACAATATCCATTAAGAGGAAGTTATCAAATAACAGAAAATGGTTTGAAAATACTTGCAAACGCACCTGAAAAAATAAATATCAAATTCCTCAAGTCGATACCTGAGTTTAAGCTGTGGCAAGATACTTACCGAAATAAACAAACTACTCCTACCAACATTGAGCATTCAGAAGTAGTTGATCAAATAACTCCTGATGAACTCTTAGACTCCTCTTATTCTAAACTTGTCGAAGTACTAAGCATTGATCTAATAGACAAAATAAAATCCTGCACTCCAAGATTTTTTGAAATACTGGTAATTGATCTTTTAATAAACATGGGATATGGTGGCTCTAGAGCGGAAGCAGGTAAAATATTAGGTAAATCTCACGATGGAGGAATTGATGGCCTAATAAAGGAGGATAAACTAGGTTTAGATACGATCTATGTTCAGGCTAAAAAGTGGGAAAATGCTGTACCAATATCCCAAATAAGAGATTTTGCGGGCTCATTACTTTCAAAGAAAGCAAAGAAAGGAATATTCATAACAACTTCCAGTTTCCCAAGGACAGCGTACGATTTTGTTGAAAGCATTGAACCCAAAATTGTTTTAATCGACGGAACCGAACTAGCAGAATTGATGATTGAAAATAATATTGGTGTTGCCACAAAGAGAAACTATGAAGTTAAAAGAATCGATTTAGATTATTTTGAAGAAGTTTGATAACTATAACAAATGAATGAATTTTATTTCCCTTTTGGAGAAAGACTTAAGAAAGTTCAACAAAAAGACAGAACGCCAAAGAAAGCTTTTGTATTAGGAGTTTATGCAAGTGCAGTTCATGCACGTTGGGTTGATAGAAACGGAAGACAAAAAGTTGCAGCTTTAGCTGTGGCAAGTGAGCCCAATATATTTTGGACAGGTGAAGAAGCAAGTGAAATAATCTCTGGAATTAACATACCCAAGGAACTCGGAAAGTTAACAGAACCACTAGATCCTAAATTAAATGGTCCCTCCGGGCGTGCCTTGAATGATTTATTCCTTAAGCCTCTTGATCTAACCAGAGACAATACCTGGCTTTGTGACTTACTCCCTGAATCAAGGGTCAATGAAAACCAGGCAAAGGCGATTATAAAACATTATACTGCTGATATCATTCATAGTTACAATCTATGCGAAGCATCTATTCCATTATTCTCCAAGTCAGAACTTAATTCGCAAATAAGACGTCAAGAGATTTTAGAAGAACTAATATCCTCAAGTGCTGAGACGTTGATTCTCTTAGGAGATTTACCGATATATTGGTTTTTACGATTCTATGATAAAAAGTATACAAGGCTTCTACAATTTGGAGATATGGACGACTCTTATGGAAGAGAACATGAGATAAGAATAGAAGAAAGAATCTATAACGTAATTCCACTTTGTCATCCACGACAGGCTCAACGTCTTGGAAACTCAAATACAAAATGGGGTGGGCTGCACGATAATTGGGTCAAACGCAGAATTTGATATTTAATTGATTACTGATTGACAACAATTATCCCCTGCTTGTTGTCCTACCTCAGTTTCCAACCTCTCTTGAATTTATTCCTCCGATTTTATAATTTTGGTCAGGTTTAACTATTGCGGAAATAATATCATGACTCTTAAATCATTATTGGTCTATGTAATCGGATTCATCTGCTCATATGCCACAGTATTACTCAGTGCAATGACAGAATCTATTTCTTTAATAATCATTGCATCAAGTGTCTTGGGGGTATACATCATTTACACGATTTATTTATTTAGGAAGTACGGAACTCGAGTTTACAACGATTCCAATACCAATGGAGTTTTTGTAATCGATTTGTCGAAACAATTGGGTAGGTGAAATAATTTTTAACTAGGATTAGAAGATATTTTCTAAACAGATAGACATTCGTATTCTTCTTTAATAAGTTATTCTTTAGATTTTAGAAAATAAGAAGATTCAATGGGCAACGATTTATGAATGAAACCTACCAACTATCAATTCCAGTTAAAGAGCTTAAAACAGCCATAAAGAATTTACATAATTTGCTTTCAAAAGTTAAACCTAAGCCAAATTATCCTATCCTTGATGTAATCGTTAAGTTAAAAGAGATAGAACTCCGCCTCATTGGTATGTCGCGTTTTATAAAAACTGACCATAAGAACACTTACTCATTCACAATTCCTTTCCATGATTTATATGCAGCGGCTTTGGGTACGGATAAGGATAACTTTTTAGCAGAAGTTTCATCTGGTAAAATCAAAATCGAAAATCGAAAAATATCATCTGATTTTATAAAAATAT
>JARLHD010000511.1 GCA_031292435.1 Ignavibacteriaceae bacterium | reverse complement strand
TTACATTAAATCTGCTGCTCTATCTGGTTATGTGACATCCTCTGGATTATCTGCTGCTGTTGCTGCTGATGGATTTCAATCAAGTTCTCAGGTTTCTTCAGCCATCACAAGTGCATTAAACAGCTCTGGATTTGAATTAAATGCACATCTTGATAGTGATGTCTCTGGCTTAGGATACGTGAAAACTGCTGGTGCAAATGCTACAAATGTGCATAACTTGGGTGTTGCGCTTGGATACTTTATGAGTGTATTTTCCGCGGCTACCAGCATCACGGATCCAAACACTTCATTACCATTTGATTACAGTGCTCTTACATCTGCATTATCTGCGTTGTAAACACATTTTATTACACTATATTTTATGATAATTTCCAACCATAAAATATATGAAATCTGTTCAGAAATTAGAAAGATACAGTTTGAGTGATACAGACATTAAAAAAGTTTTGAGGCCAAATAAGGTAAACATAATTGAATATGAGAATCTCCCCAGCTACAATCATATAGACGATTTATTTGCAGGTTCTGATGTTCCTTATTGTGTATTATTTATCCCAGAGGATAGTAAAATGGATAACATTGGACTTGTATCATTCGTCACAAAAATGGTAATTATGAATATTTTGACTCTTATAAAAATTACCCCCCCGATAGTGAAATGAAATGGCTGAGTAAACAATTAAAAAATGAATTACATTTAAATAGACCATTTCTACATGATTTATTTGTAAATTCTGGTGTCAAACATGTTATTGTGAATCATTACCCATTTCAAAGCTTCAAACCTGATATAAATACATGTGGTGATCAAGTGTGTTGCAGGTTATTGCATCATGACTTATCGCTTAATCAATATTGGAATTTAATAAAGAAATCAAAAATGAAGCCAGATGAATATGTCACCTTATTTATTCACAAAATATTAGGGAAATAAATAATCTAAACATGATATATAAATGAACGACGAACACAAGTATTTAAACATCAACATTATCAACAGCAAGCAAGAAAATAACTTTTATCAAAATAATCCTACAATTAAATTTAGTGATAGTTTTTCTCAGGCAATATTGGATGATTGTAAACAGTATGCAATGGCAATAAATAGATTTGATACAAACTGTGGTTTACTATTGCCAATTTGGAGCCCAACAATACAAATCAATCAATCTGATCCAAATTTATGTTGTCAAAATATAACTATGTCTGTGAATATTGGAGGAACAATATACACTCAAACAACAAATATGGTGTATGAATCTGAAAATGCAACGGCTTCCCCATCTAGCACACTATTATTGTATGATAACAGTCATTATTATTATGTCTATTCAATGTCTCATATTGTGTATTTATTTAACAACATGGTTCAAAGCTGTTTTAATGCTATTCAAACTCAAGTAGGTGATGGTTTTATATTTCCGTGTGCCTGTCCATTCCTCGCATATGATAGCTCTAGCGGTTTATTTTCAATGTATTTTGACCAGTCAGGAGAACCATTTAACGTTTTTTTTGATAATAATCTTTACAACATGTTTTCATCATTCTACTTTAGAAATACAAATCAATTAGTAATTGATAATAATAACGGTTTAAATTCTGTGACAATTGGAGACAAGACATTCACAAAAGTTACGCAAGATTTTATATCAACTGCTTTGTTTTCTCCTGTTCATTCCCTTGTCTTTACCACATCAAAAATACCAATTGCTCCTGAAATTACAACAAACCCATTACAATTTTATGACCAAAACTAACATGTCAAATGGAACACAAACACCAGCAAAACAGAAAATTATTACTGACTTCGCAATTCCATATGATAGGGCAACAGATATAAGAAGCGGCTGTATTACATATACACCATCAGTATTAAGGTGGATAAATTTAATAAGTTCAGACCCTCTCAATGATATAGATATAAGTTTATCATTTTTAGATAGAAATAGCGGGGATTTAGTTCCAATTTTATTACCGAATGGAGCAAGTTGTAATTTGAAATTGCAATTCAAAAAAAATTAATTAAATTTACTATAAAATAAATATCTGTATTTAGTATATATTTCCATGGAAGAATCATTTAAACAAAGTCTGAAAAAAGTTTTAGTTCCAGATGACAGATTGGTTCAAAGAGCCCCACAATATGCAATGAATCTCGGACCACAAAACGTAAAAGTTAATTATACTCCAGCAAATGCAACATCTCCAAATAATGTGCAATGGACAGTATTACCTCCTTCATATAACACACGAACGGATAGATTTGCATGTGTTCAAGGTTTTATTAATTATTATTTTGACATTACTCTAACTGCTAAAGCAGCAGGTGTAGTGGATATCACCGCCGATTTATGGTCGTTTGGATCTGATGGTGGTGTGTCAGCATTTCCTTTACATCTTGAATGGAGATGTTCTGAGGAATCCGTATCGGCCCGTATCGGATGTCGAAAATTCGACGTGTCGAATTCTGGCCGCCCAAATATTGGGCAGGCAAATTCGCAGCCGCCCAAAATTGCCATCCGATATGTCGAAAATATCGG
>JARLHD010000510.1 GCA_031292435.1 Ignavibacteriaceae bacterium | reverse complement strand
TATATAATAGTTTAATGCAGAGTATAAGGATAAAAAAATTATGAAAAACGTTGCCATCCGTATTCACCACATAATTATTAAAAATATAAAATGGAAACATACAAAACATTAATTTAAGTTCATTTGCTCCGCATAAAAGCCATTTTTATTAAGAAGCTTATTCTTAATTGATTAAAAATATAATATCTTTAACGTTCAATACATTGGATACAGATGATCAATCTAAATAAGTTATGGCTCCTGCAGTTGATTTTCATAACCCTGTTAATTTCTTCTCTCTTATTCTGTCAGAATCACTCTGGGAAAAATAGGGAGGAGCATAAAATTGTAAATTTAGGACCTGCTGTAAGTCTCCTCTGCGATTCATTGCTCATTGCCGAAAATGTTTTTAACAGCACACTCTATTCAAATATGAAAAATAAAGTTGCTGCTGCTGTTGATAAATTTTCATCATCTTCCGATTCGGTTTATAATTCAGTAAAAGATTCTATTTCTTTAGTCAGAATGGATTCTCTTAAATCAGTAGGATCTAAGCTTAAAAATAATCTTATCACTAATTCGGAGTTATTTCACCCGCTGCTTGCTGAAATATCCAACAACTATGCTAAAAAAATCAATTTAATAAAAAAACTAACATTTGATGATCTGTCAGATGCTTCCGATACTTTAGGTAATATAGATGAAGCATTCAGGGATGCTATGATAAATGATGCTGATGAATATTACGATAATTTCAAGGATTCTATCGACGAAACAATCGATTCCCTTGCTAATTATGCCGGGACTCTTCTCGATTTTCAGAATGATGAGAATGATTTGTTAGATAGTCTTAGGGATGATTACTATTCCTATGGACTCTTCGGTAAATTAGGTTATACCAGCGATATGCAGTATCGGGGATACAAGGGCGCAACTGCCCAAAGCGCTCTATTTCCCGGATTGATTTATAACCACACCAGCGGATTTAGCGCTTTCATAAATGTCTACAATATTCAGGGTACAATCGTTCCCTGGGATGAAATTGAACTTGGTGCTTCCTATAACCATAACTTTACTGATAGACTTTCCCTCGGTCTGTCTTATGCCCACTATTCCTTTAATGATACAAGTGAAATTTCTAAACAGGGATTAAATGGGATCGCAGGAGTTAATTTAAGCTACGAATTTCCGCTTCTCACTGCCGGTACCTCTTTCGATGTTAGTTTTGGCGATCAGACCGACTATTCATTAAATATCGATATATCAAAAAGATTTACTCTAACTGATAAAAATGCGTTTCAGTGCTGGCTGGAACCGGGATTTTCCGGAATCTATGGTACTGAATCTCTTCTTAACGAAAAGATCACTAATAAGAAAAATGGGAAGAAAAAAGGTGTGACTGTTATTCAAACTAAAACGAAAATAAACAGTGTCTTCTCAGTTCTTGACTATCAATTATCGGTTCCTGTTACTTTTCAGTTCGGTAGATTAATTTTAACTCCCGAATACGACTATAATATCCCGTTAAATCAACCCCCTGATACCGATTCTTCTAACTTTGGATTCTTTACTATAAATCTTTCTGTTAAGATTTTCTGATAAATAAAATTTCTTTTTTAATGGACTAATAAATATTGCCGGCTTATTTATATTAGAACTCCTGATTTTCTATGGTAATATTTGATATTTATTATTAGCCCGTTATTATGAAATCTTTTTATCTGTTTATTATCTCCTTTGCTATTGCTGCAGTAACATTAATATCATTTCAATTAAACATCGGAAATATATTTTCTTGT
>JARLHD010000509.1 GCA_031292435.1 Ignavibacteriaceae bacterium | reverse complement strand
GTCGCTGTATCAGACTCAACCAGGACATAAGGACTAATAGAATTATGCAACTCAACGATTACAGTTGGAGCCATAGTCATTTGAGTTCCACCAGCAACATACATTGCTTCAATTAATGCAGTTAGATTCAGGGTTTTCGGTATTACTGAGTTATGCGTCATTTTAAAATAATAAGGCAAAGAAAAATTATTAAAAGAAATAGATTGCATAGCGTCCAGAGAATTACCGTTAACAACCTGAATTGAACTGCCCAAAATACCATAGTCCAATATTCCGCCAGGATAATCAGACCTGCAGAATTTATTAGAACTACCGTTCCCTTCGCTCCAGCTAATAATATAATCACTACTACCGTTCACAAACTGAAGTGTAGGTGATGCTGCATTATTACCATACGTATTAAATGCAGAAGACCAACTACCTCCACTTTTTGCTCTATTTACAATTGTTGACCATCCGTTACCTGAATTATACGCTCCAATCCAGGTTAAATAAGCATCACCTAAATAATTTACAGCGATTTGAGGATTATAATTATAGGGTTTTGAACTTCCGGATGAAGGAGTTTCCACTGGGGTGGTTACAATACTATAGTTAGGATAATTAAAAGTAGGAGTCAAAGTACAATAATTTATTGCGGTAGCATTTTGCTGCCAGGCAAGATGGAAAATAAAATTCTGTCCACCCTTGGCCACTGCTATTGTAGGGTTGGAGCTATTAAGATAAGTATTTATTATATATGGTAAATTGGTAGGTGTTTCAATCCAATTAGGGGCAGTACATGGTAAATTAATAAAACCTCCTTGATATCTTATTCCCCACCCATCCTCGGACCAGGCAACAATTACTCCATTACCATCTGACAAGGCAATTACAGGATTTGAATCAAACAAATATGGATCATTTGAAGAAATATTATAATTTGGGTTCCCTTGTACAATTGTATTAAAATAAATTGTCCCATCATTGTTAAAGAGATCTAATCTAATATTATAAAGAGAAGTTTCTAGATTTCGTTCCTGAAAAACAATTCCCACCATACCTAAATTATATGAATCAATAGATGGAAGTTTGGCCTCATTGATGGAAAGAGGTCTACTTCCATTTGCGATTGTCCATGATACCCCATTATCTGTACTTCTTTCATACCAGACATAGCCCATGCTTTCATAGACAAGGTGGATGGTTCCGTCTGGTGTTCTTAGTACTTTTCGTTGGCTGTTGCTTTGAAATCCAGTTGAAGAGTTAGAATGATTTATAGCTTTATTAAGGGACGAATAATTCGAATTAGCTGTTGGGCTTATTACTCTTAAAAGTGGGGCATTAAAATCATCAATCCATCCGGTGAACGTAAGTGGTAACAAATATGCATTCCAATATCCGGAAACTATACCATCATTTCCCTCAAATATTTCTCCACTAGGAATGTATTCGAGCCCATTAAATTCAGTTATGCATGTATGCGTAATTTGAAATTTTCTTCGGAGGTTAGCGGTATAAGTGGAATTATAATCATCTGGTGTTAGTGAAAAAGGTAAAGGATTATCATGACCTTTATGGGATTGTGCCTCCCCAGTTTTTGTTCGTGTCCATTCACTCCAATTATTAGGTGAAATTACACTATTATTCCAGTCTCGGATATAATTATCTTTATCGTTCTGCCTGATTGCTTGAAATGTAACCAATTCGCCTTTATTTTTTGAAAAAGTTAAGGGGGCAACCCTGGAAGAATTGTCAACAATTATAAGGCCATGCGAATTATCGGGAGCTATAATATTATTATCTGCCGTTAAATTAGTATTAGTCTCAGCCCATAATGATGAATTGAAGAAACTTGTACCAGAATTAAATCCATCTGTATTGCAGTGTATGTTAGTAAAAATGCCTATTACTTTACCGTCGGTTGAACTAATCAAAGGAGCGCCGGAATTCCCTTCTGTTGCATAAGCAGAAAACAAAATTCTTTCTCCTGTCCAAGCTTCAGTCAGCCCAATTGATTCTCGCTGTATATCATTGTTAACGTATCCGACTATATAGATATCCTGAAAAGAATTATTTTGTTCGATCAATAAAAATGCATTTTGTGCGTCTTTAGGCATTTGGTTGGTAATGGAATTAGGAAAGACTGAAAAGACCGCCCAATCTTCCCCTTCAATAGTCGGATTATAAAATTGTATTACAATCGAGCTAACGTCAACTTTATATATGTCAGAAGCATTAACATTACCCGAGGAAGGAATGTTGAATTCGATTGTACTATTACTAGCAAGATCGTTTGCGACATGACCCGCTGTTGCAATCCGTCCATCACATAGAATGAAACCTGTACCATAACCAGAATGCGCATTAATTCTACAAACAGCTTTATAATCTGATGGTGTTCGATTGTCTGAACATTGAGGAAATGTAAATTTAAAAATCAATATCAATATCAGTACTAAATGAGCCAGTATTCTATAAAACATGATAATTTCCTTATTTTTAGGTTGAATAATTAATGACCTGAGAGATTCAAAATGTTTTCATAGCAAGAAAACAGCGGATTAAACACTATTTTTATAAGGTTCACTCTTCTTGCATCAAGCTTTATACCTCTATTATTTACATTATTTTATTAGGCAGAAAATGTTATTTTTAAAAAAGATAATCCCCGCATTCTCAATGAATGTAATATTAGGGTGCCAACCTTTGGGGATTATCGGATCATGGAGTTGGTGAATTTTCACCAACTCCAATTTTTATTTATATTTATTTTCTACAATTTAGCTCCATAATTTATTGATCATTTCAAAACACCTTTATATATATAGTTTTTTCCAGTAGTATGATCCCAAAAGCTATAAAACACAGCATTGGGCAAAATTACAACTGCTGTCCAATATAAATTTGGGTTATTAAGTTTAAATAAATACTGAACATCTACACCATTATAATGTGCTAATCCATCAGACATAACTAGAAATAAATCCTCTGAACTTCTTCCGCTCGCTTCACCAGTAAAAGAAGAATTATCAAATGATATATAAGGAACAAAAGAGTTGTTTGAATAGGTATATAATTTCTTTCCAATTGTTATTACAATTTCTTCTCCTATTTTATGAATATATGCACCGGTAATATTATTATCAGCACCAGAATATATTTGAGTAACTTCATTATTCTTAAAAAGAAATAATTTTGATGTATCAATTAATCCATATTTGATACCGGAAACTAAATACTGTCCATTTTTATCTTGGTATAAGCTAAGTAATGAACTATTTGTCCTAATATTCAATAGCTTCCAACTTGTGCCGTCATAATGAGCAATAACACCATTATTATTTAGCAAATTACTATCTTCATACGCTCCTACTGCAAAAATATCACTTGAGCCCTCGCCCCAAATATTTTCGAAATCTATAAATTCCCCTATATCGGATATTAACTTGGAAACATAATTCCAAGAAGTTCCATCATAATGATAAAATTCTCCGTTTCCACCTCCTATCCAAATGTTATTGGCTGAGAAACCAAATATAGATGAGGGATTCAATGGTCTATAGATACCATCTGTTTTCCAACTATTTCCATCATAATGATATATCGTTTTATCAAAATCACCCGCACTACCTATTGCCCAAACATTATTTGGATCGTTTCCCCACATCCTATATACTGAGGAATAAGGGATGATCAATGTATCTACTGTCCACGTATAATCCCTCCTACCAAGTTTTGCCCCTTCTGGTGAGGTAGGACTTTTGCAACTTTGGAATAACAGAGCAGAAATTAACAGAATTAATAAAATCATTCCCTTTGCTACATATATTGATGATAATAATCGGGTTATTAAGGAGGCTATGAAATAGTGAAACATTTAATACCTTATAAGTCTATATTTTAGTTGATCTTCTCCATGGCGGTTTCTCATGAAGTATAGGGAAATTGGCTGGTGCCGGTTTTGCTAACGAAGTGAACATCGGGATAACAATTAGAGGAGAGGACAATAATCAGGATTATTATATTAGTGAGGAGTTTGAGTAAAGGTCTAATATTTTTCATAGCATAAACCAAATTTAAACTGTTATTATATTATAAGAATTATCATTTAATGTCAATCAATATTTTAAAGTTATCCTCTGCTACGATAGAGGAAGACTTCATTAAAAATATAATCTTAGTTTACCTGAATCGTACTCTCTAAATAGTATGCCAGTTTTATGAGAAATATCAGAATGATAAGTAGAAGAAATCAAGAAACAGGATTATATAAAACTGCAATTTGGAAAATAGGAAAGTAAACTGAAGGGAGGTAAAGTTATAGTAGTGAATAATGCAATTAAGGGCATTTAATATTAGATTTGTGGATTAAAAAACTATAATGCTGTGTCCCACAAACAATCTACATTATCGAAGGAATTTATCAAAAAGACGGTGGAGTTTTCAGCCGGATATATTCCAGAGGAAACATTAGATAAATTCTTTTACCAGATAGAAAATGAGATAGGTCTACATTATTTTACCTTAAGTTCTGAGTCAAATCTACTGCGCATTATTACAGGAATGTTCGACAAGGTTTTTTTCATTAACGAATGCATTAAATACCCTCATTATATTGAAATACTGATATTAGTTTCAG
>JARLHD010000508.1 GCA_031292435.1 Ignavibacteriaceae bacterium | reverse complement strand
TTGAAATTTCTAAAACAACCGGTGCGGGTTTTGTGAATAGTACTAGTAGTCTTGTATATACTGCGGCAAATGTTATGGCAGGACAAACAGTATATGTCAGGCTGAATGCATCATCATCAGGCAGTTATTCAGGCAATATTACTCATACAAGTGCTAATTCTGAATTCACTGTTCAGTCTCTGGCTGTTTCTGGTTCATATGTAGTTGTTTCAACTAATGTTAATCTGATTATGGGAAATCCCAGTGGTGCAGTAACTGATGCAAATTTTCCACATAATTATTTATTGGTAAAGCCGCAGTTGTGTGCCGGATATGACAGGGACAGGGGTATTCCAATCTGGACAAGCTGGCAGCTCAATTCTACCTGGTGTAATGGACCCGGTGTAAGGCAGGATAATTTTATAGCAGACAATACTCTTCCTTCGGGCTGGCATGTTGTAGGTGGTAATGATTATTCCGGTTCAGGTTTCTCACGTGGGCATATGTGTCCCTCGGCTGATCGTATAAATACTCAAGGATGTAATGATTCAATTTTTATAATGACTAATATGGTTCCTCAAAACCAGGATAATAATGCCGGTGATTGGGAAGGACTCGAAGATTATGAACGTACTTTAGCCAATGCAGGAAATACACTTTATATAATTAGCGGCGGCTACGGATCCGGTGGAAAAACACAGGCTGGTGTGCTCACAACTACAATTTCAAGTGGATATGTAACTGTACCTGCACAATTATGGAAAGTTATCATTGTTATTCCAAACGGGACAGGAACTGCGGCTGATGTTTCAAAAGTTACAACAAGTACTAGAACTATCGCAATGTTAATCCCTAATGATAGTACTCCTAATAATATGACCACATGGGGTACTTATAGGGTAAGCGTTGCCTCTATTGAAGCTTTAACAGGGTACACTTTCTTTTCGAATGTACCCTCTGCTATCAATAATGTAATTAAAGCTACTGTGGATAATGGTCCTACTAACTAATTAAAAATATATTCTGCCAATATAAAGCATGCTCTTAATCAGGCATGCTTTTTTATTGAAGTTTTTTGGATTATTGAAATAT
Organism: Ignavibacteriaceae bacterium; assembly: GCA_031292435.1. Lineage (GTDB taxonomy): Bacteria > Bacteroidota > Ignavibacteria > Ignavibacteriales > Ignavibacteriaceae > Fen-1301. The sequence continues at coordinate 4,472 of JARLHD010000508.1, read as the reverse complement.
TAGGGGAAAAAACATTCATGGGTATTTCTGAGAAAAGTTACTTAATTTCCCCATTGTAAAAAGTTAAATTCATCCCTTATCGGGTTTAATGAAGGTTAATAAGAAAAACAAACAAACAGAAAATATCAGGACAAATAAAAGCAGGTCAAAATTATATCTTTTATTCCTGATAATTGTTCCTTTAGTTTTATACTTCAGGATTCTTAATTTCAATTTCACTAATTTTGATGACTCCGACCTCATTTCAAATAATTATAACATTATCGGCAATATAGAAAATGTTCCTAAGGCATTCACTACAGATGCCTATTTCGCACACCAAAGTAATTTTTACAGACCGCTTCAAAATGTTTCTTTCATGATTGATGCTCAAATAAGTGGAAAGGATCCATGGGCTTATCATCTTACAAATCTCTTCCTGTTTATCCTCATCTGTATTACTTTATTTGTCTTATTAAGTAAACTGGGGCTAAGGCAGGAGATCGCATTTTTACTTTCATTGATATTTTCAGTTCACCCTTTACTAACTGGCGCTGTGTGCTGGATTCCTGCACAGGGGGACCTGCTGATAACATTATTTGGCATGATGTCATTTATTTCATTCATTAAATATTACGATAAAAAGAAATTATTATTCCTGGTATTTCATTCTATCTTCATTCTGTTGGCTTTTTTTGCGAAAGAGACTGCTCTGATCTTTCCCGTTCTCCTGTCAGTATATTTTTATCTCTTTTTGAAAAAAGAAAGATCTTTGAAAGAAATGTTTCCATTTATGATTATATGGTGTAGCTCTTTCCTGATGTATTTCTGCCTTAGAAGTGTTGCAATTACCGGGAATGAATCATCTTCCTTTTCTGGTATAACTGTCTTTATTAAAAATCTGCCGGTAATTCCAATAACATTCGGAAAAATATTTCTCCCCCTTGGTTTAACAACTATGCCTTTGTTTAACAATTTAGCTGTTATTATTGGAATAATTATATTCATTATTTCAGTAGCTATCATAATCAGGTACAGAATTTATAATAATGTATGCTTGATATTAGGAGTATTATGGTTTGCAGGGTTTACGCTCCCCCCTTTATATTTCAGGTTAACAATAGCAGAGTTCAGTGCTGAATATTTTGAGCACCGTACTTTACTTCCTATTATTGGGATATTCATGATGCTTGGAGCATTTCTCAGCTCCTTACCCCCTAAATGGACATCAGCAAACTTAATTAAACTATTTATACCTGTTTTATTAATTTATGCTTTTGTTGCCTATACACATTCAAAAGATTATTCTGACCCTATAGCTTTTTTTTCAGCAGCCATTGGTTCAAACCCGAATAATGCTGCAGCGTTAAATTGCAGGGGAAGTGAATATTTGCATAATGGAGATATACAGCAGTCACTTATCGATTATGATAGTGCCATTAAGGCGTTTCCTGTTTATAGTAGTCCTTATTTTAACGAGGGAAACATTTATCTTTCTTCAGGCGATGAAAATAAAGCCTTGTATTATTTTTCTCAAGCCTTAAAATATGATACTCTTTATCCTAAAATAAATATCTTCATGGCGGATAATGCTTATATTAATCTTTCTGCTGTTATGATGAATCTAAAGAGATTTGATGAAGCTGTCGTCATATTAAGAAAGGCGCTGATTGAGTCGCCTTCGAATAGTAGTCTATATAATAATTTAGGATTTGCTTATTTTTCAAAAGCCGGTTACGATTCCGCGAACTATGCCTTTTCAAAAGCTATTCGGCTGCAGCCTGATAATAGCTCTTATTATACCAACCGGGGATTATCAAGTTTTGTCTTGAAGAATTACAAGAGTGCATTGTCAGATTATACCAGGGTTTTGGCTATCGACCCCGGTTCTGCAGGTTCCTGGTTCAATTCAGGTAAAACAAAAATAGAACTGAATGATTTTGAAGGAGCTATCTCAGATTTAAGTGCCGCTATCAGGATAAACCCCAAATGGAGTGAAGCCTTTTATCAAAGGGGCCTGTCTTATTCCAAATTAAATAAACTTGATGAAGCTGGAAAAGACTGGGCAGAAGCTAAGAAACTTGCCTCAAAGGAATTTCTACTTGGTAAATAAAAAACAATCTGTTACCGTTAAAGAGACAGGCATTTATTTCTACCTCTTTCTGCTGGTTATTCTACCTCTTGTATTAAATTGGAAAATTATCGGCTATGATTTTACTACATCAGACGATACTACCATTATTTCAAATAATTACGCCTTCCTTACCAATCCTAAGAATGTTTTTAAGGCATTCGAAATGGATAATTTTTTAAGCAAAGATGGCAAAAATTATTATCGACCGGTACAGACTGTTTCTTTTATGTTAGATGCTCAGATAAGCACCGAAAAACCTAATGTCTTTCATTTTTTAAACATATTATACCACATACTTACTGTAATTATACTTTTCTTCCTCTTTAGGAAATTGGGAATAAAGGATAACATCGCATTTTTTATTTCATTGTTATTTTCTATTCATCCTATATTCACCGATGCCATTGCCTGGCTTCCGGGAAGAGGGGATTTGCTGGCAGGCTTATTCTGTTCAGTTGCGTTCCTCACTTTTCTTTATTATGAAACCACAAAAAACGTATGGTATTTTGTCTTCCATTCTATAGCCTTCGCCCTGGCATTATTCTCCAAGGAAACATCTGTTTTCCTTCCTCTTGCAATGGTATTTTATTACATAGTAGTTCTTAAAAACAAATATAAAATAAGAGGGCTGGTTCCTTTTATTTTTCCATGGAGTATTACTGTCTTCTTGTTTTTCCTTTTAAGACATTTATTCCTCAATTATCAGAATGTACTTAGTATAACTGCATTTATAACCAACCTTCGGGTGATCCCAACCTTTCTGGGTGAATTATTTATCCCGCTTGGACTATCGCCAATGCCGGTCTATAATATTCTATTAATTATCATTGGACTATTGGTAATCTCATCGTCAAGTGTTTATTTATGGAAGATAAGGATTGGAAATAAAACACTGATTATGCTTGGTATCCTTTGGTTTCTCGGATTTATTATTCCAACATTGTTTGTAGTACTTACTTTTGCAAAGGCTCGTTTCGATTATCTGGAATGCAGGTTTTATCTTCCATCCATAGGTATTTTCATTGCACTTGCTGTTTTACTTAATGAAATAATAAAGGGAAAGGGAATAAGCATTCTGCTTAAGTTTTTTATTCCGGTAATATTAATATTCTCATTGGTTTCATATTTCTATTCCGGTAACTTTGCGGATGCTAATTCCTTCTATTCTTCTATAATAAAATCAAATCCGGTAAATGCCTATGCCCTTAATGTAAGAGGGTGTATATATATGAATCAAAAAAAATATGATCTTGCGCTTGCTGATTTCGATAGTTCTATTAAATGTGTCTCTACTTATAATGAACCCTTATTTAATAAAGCTGTTTTGTATGGTTCTATAAATGATCATATCCGGGCAGAGCAATTTTATTCTGTCGCCCTTAAATATGATACGCTTTATCCGGGGGAAACCGGTCTGGGTGCTCAGGTTTATTTAAATCTCTCTTCTGAGGAATGGGCTCTGAAAAAATCTAATCAGGCTAAGACTGTTTTAATAAAAGCATTAACAAAATATGGGGATAACGCCGGACTGCATTATAGTCTTGGTCAGGCATATTATTATTCATCAGATTTTGACTCAGCTTTTACTGAATTTAACGCAGCAATAAATTTAGATCAAAACTTTTCAACCTATTACAACAGCAGGGGTTTGGCAGAATATCATCTGAATGATCTTTCAGGCGCATTAAAAGATTTCAATAGGGCTTTGGAATTAAAGCCCGATTTTCTTGATGCGTGGGGGGACCGCGGTATGGTTAAAATAAAGTTGAATGATTATGAAGGTGCTATAGTTGACTTTACCAATGCTATAAGTATTAAACATGACCTCGGTGCTGCTTGGTATTTTAGGGGTGTTGCATATTCTAAACTTAATAAACTGGCAGAAGCCAAAGAAAATCTAAATAAATCTATAGAATTCGGATATAAAGGAAAGGAATTAGATGAGTAAGATAAATAAAAAAAGAAAAAACCCTGTTGCAGTTAAAGAAACCAGCCTTTACTTCTATCTTTCTATGCTGGTTATTCTGCCTCTGATTTTAAACTGGAAAGATATCAGTTTTGGATTTACCTCCTCGGATGATACAATTATTATCTCAAATAATTACAATTTCCTTACCAATCCTAAGAATGTTTTTAAGGCATTCGAAATGGATAATTTTTTAAGCAAAGAGGGCAAAGGTTATTATCGACCGGTACAGACCGTTTCTTTTATGTTAGACGCTCAGATAAGCACCGAAAAACCTAATGTCTTTCATTTTTCAAACATATTATACCACATACTTACTGTAATTATACTTTTCTTCCTCTTTAGGAAATTGGGAATAAAGGATAACATCGCATTTTTTATTTCATTGTTATT
>JARLHD010000507.1 GCA_031292435.1 Ignavibacteriaceae bacterium | reverse complement strand
CAGCGCGACATTATTCTATTTACTTATTCAAAGAAGTTTAATTTTTTACACTCAGTTTTTCGTTCCATTTTGTGCTAAAAAAGTTAGCCTGACAGCTGCGGGCCTGAGCTGAAAATGGTCTTCTTTCGACATCCAGAGACTTTTACTAGAATAGGATAATTGCAACAGATCGACATAGAAAATTCGGGCTATGCAGTTGAGGTGACAAGGGAGCATCGACCTGTTAAACTTGCTTTAATGTAATAAATTAAATATTTTTCTTTATGATTATTCGATCTTAATTATAATTACGATTTTTTATAAGAAACTGTGCACTTGTAACCAACTAATTTAGAGCCTATCCGAAAAGTCCTGCCGCTCTGAATGTTATCCATGCACATGCTAAATGTAGTATTGCAAGGTAATTTTCAATTTTCTTTTCCCACCTTATCAGCAGCCTTCGAAATCTGTTTAACCAAGAATGTGTCCTTTCCACGACCCACCTTCTTGCCCTGTAGCCTGGTATTTTTATGTTTTCTTCTCCACGGCTCCGAATGTGAGCAGTATAACCATAATTTTTAACTAATACTCTGATATCAGGATAATCATATCCCTTATCCATACACATATTTTGAATTATGTCATCAGGAGAAGGTCTATTAAAGATTAAGGCATCAAATGTCTTTTTCACAAGCATTTTATCGTGACGATTAGCTCCATCCACGACAACTGAAAGTGGTATGCCTTTTGCATCAGTTAATATGCTTCTTTTTGTGCCTTTTTTTCCTCGATCAGTAGGATTAGCACCTGTTCCAGCTCCACCTAATGGTGCTTTTGTCATAGCACCATCCATTGCTTGCCACTCCCACTCTAACCCTTTTTCATTATCATAATCCAGCAGACCGGCTTGCCACATTCTTTCATATAATCCATCTTCCCGCCACTCTTGAAATCGATCATGGACGGTACTTGGCGCTCCATAACATCTTGGTAATGCTTTCCATTGACAGCCTGTACGAAGGACATAAAAAATACCGCTCAATATTTTCCAATCATCTGCTCGAGGTCTTCCAGCTTTCTTTTTAGGTTTAGGTAGTGTTAGTAATGGTTTTATTCTATTCCAGAATTCAATAGATATCTTGTAGTCCTGTCCCGTTTTTCGTTTTGTCACTAATATAAAATACAATAAATAATAGTTATTCTACTTTTCGGATAGGCTCTTAATAGCTGTATGAAACGACTGAAAGCCTAACATTGGACGCACTATCCGTTTTATAGGTCTATGATCCTGTTCAATAATGTTGTTCAAATATTTGATTTGTCGAAGACCTACGTT
>JARLHD010000071.1 GCA_031292435.1 Ignavibacteriaceae bacterium | reverse complement strand
GCGGGTTCTTGTATTATTAACCATCCAGGGATTGTAGGCGAAATCAAAATTTATAGAATAGTAATTAAGGAACTGGTATGTTCCGAATTGATAGACACCATCGTTAGTTTTATTCAGATCGAAATCATAATTGCGGAAGAATGCTATACCCAATTCGATATAGCGGTAAAAATCAGTAGGTTTTATCCAATCATATCCTCCGCCAAGGTGCATATTGATAACATCGGCTCGGGATAAAAATCCAAGGTCGTTGCAATCAAACCCAGGAGTAATAAACCCAAATGCTGAATTAAAGAATGACTGACCCTGCTGTTTAACGAGATAGAATCTTCCTACCATTCCGGTTAGAGATGTTTTATTACTATCGACATGCATATTTTTGGCATCAGGGCGCTGGAAATAATGCTGGGAGTTTTCCTGCAGGTTAATTAATCTTTGAGTTGAACCCTGAATATAAGACATGCTGGTTGAGCCAGTCAATACCCAGGTTTTTGATGTGTCAAGACTAGTCCATCCATCAATTCCTCCTGTGAATGAACTATTATTTGTAGTATCAGAAAGAGACTGATTACGAATATCTCTTGCGGTATAAGTTGCGATCATACCTATCCCCTGTCTTCCATTATTTATTTCTTTTTGAAGGCGGGCGATTCCGTAATAAGTTAATGGTTCTACTTCGGTTTCCGATTTAATTCCATTCAATTCATATTGAGCAAATTCCCGTTGAGTTACAGCCTGGATTGTGCCAAGGTTCCAATTATCCCCTACTTTTCCTGTAAGTTTTGCTGCACCTATTATATGGGTACCGGAGGGCATTGTAGAATAATCGGTATTATCGGGAACCGAGCCCTGAGGGTTTCTGCCTATTCTTCTGCTATAAAAAAGACTTGGTCCCGACCAGTTAAATCCCCAGTAATTTCTTGCACCTCCATTTCCAAAATCAAAAATAGAAGAGCCCTGAACAAAGAAGGGGCGCTTTTCAGAATAATAGGTTTCAACATCGCTAAGGTTAATTACTGCAGGATCAATTTCGACCTGACCAAAGTCAGGATTCAAAGTTGCGTTAAGAGTCAGATTAGTGCCTATCCCCATTTTCAAATCAGCTCCCATATCCGGAGTATATTTAGAACCAGTGTTAAACGGATCGCCAGCCGAATGCTGGAGGTATTCAGCCTTACCGGTAACATAGGGAAGAACTTCAATTTTGCCGGAAGGTTTGATACCATCAAGGCCGGTTAAATCGATAAACCTGGAGACGCCGGTATTTTCATTTTTAGGAAGTTTAATTATATAATCTTCTTCATTATTACGGGCAATAAATCTTTTAATATTTATTCCCCAGACCTGTTTGTCGCTATTCTTAAATCCAATCTGTGAGAAGGGGATTCTAATTTCAGCTGTCCAGCCTTTATCATCAATACGAGCTTTTCCTTCCCAGACTGCATCCCAGGAATTATCGCTCCAGTCATCGTTATAGAGAATACCATCCGATAATGTACCAGCGGCATTTATCTGGAAGAAGAAACCGGATCTTTTATCGTGATATGAATCGAGACCAAAGATAAGATAGTCGGAAGCTATATAATTATCACGGCGTGTAAGCCGGGCAATAATGGAATCGGGGTGTGAATCGTACATTCTTGCCGCAACATATAATGCATCATCATCATATGCGATATAAACTGCTGTTTTTTGCGTAGGCGCTACCCCTTCCACAGGATCTCTTTGTATGAACAAATCGACAGAAGGAGTTCCCTGCCACACTTTTTCATCAAGGATCCCATCAATTGTAATATGTTCTGTGGTTTTAACAGCGGTTACCGAGGGAAGAAGTTTAACGACAGTATCTGACTGCCCGGCAATCAGAGTAAGGTTTGATAGTACAAGAATTAGTATAAATATCCTCATAGACTTCCGGGCTTTTTGATTATTAAATTACTACATAAATAAACGCAAATATTTTATATATAACTTAAATTATTTGATGAACGGCTAATTTAATTTATTAACGGACGTTATTTTGACTTTTTCAATTGAAAATTTCCATTTTCAATAATTACGTTTATATTACTGCCACCTCCATTTATTTGATATGATACATTTATACTATTTTCGTGTCTATCGATTGTAGTCAATTTGAAATCAGATTTAATGTTATCTATATCGGAAACATCCTGATCATCTGATCCCTGGCTATTGATTTTTGCAGTCACAGTAGCTTTGATGCCGGCGGGAAGATTCAGAGTAACATTTCCATTATTCGTTTTAATTTCACTATTTCCTTTATAGAGAGATGAAAAGAAAATTTCAGCATCTCCGGAGCCTGTAAATATTGTCATTTTATTAGATACGTTTTGAATATGAATGCTTCCGCTACCGGTTTTAGCGATAATTTCCTCCTGGGGATTATTTAGTTTAATATCTCCACCTCCAGTGTTCATTTCAATTTTCCCAACTGATTTATCGACAAAGATATTACCGCCACCAGTATTTATAGATGCATCATTTCCTGTACCTGAAACCGAAATATTTCCACCGCCAGTTTTAAGTTTTAATGTGCCTGACACTTTACCGACTTTAACATTCCCTCCGCCAGTATTAAGAACAACATCCCCGGAGATATCTCCCACATTAAGATCGCCACCACCTGAGTTAATTTTTACGGCGCCTTTAACATTCCGGATCAAAATATTTCCACCGCTGGTTGAGACATCGAGTGAACCATAAATGTTATCAGTACTAATGTCACCACCAGAAGTTTTTAATTCCACTTTGCCTGACACATTACCCTTTATGGAGACTGAACCGGCATTTGTCTTAACATCGAAATTAAAATCGGAAGGTGCGGAAATAGTAATATCCGAACCATTAGAACCACCGGTGACTGTTACGATCTTTCCTTTTTGAACGATCTCAAGCCCTTTATCATGTTCATCTTTTTCCAAATCAGATTTTATTACAAGTTCGTCCTTATTCCAGGTTGTTATAGATATTTCACCGAAGTTAATGTTTATTACAAGTTTGTCTCCTTTAGAAACATTTAATTGTTTTTCTTCAGCTCTTGAAGTACAAACAGATGCAAGGGTAAATAGAATAATTATGGTAAGCTTATATGTAATTGATTTCATTATACATTCTCCTT
>JARLHD010000506.1 GCA_031292435.1 Ignavibacteriaceae bacterium | reverse complement strand
TCCTCATAGAAAATCCTTCACAAAGAATTGAATGCGGCAAAAAAGGCATTACCTGGGTAAAAAAATATCATGGTTATGAACAGGTAAATAGTAAATTATTTGAATTATATAAATCAAAAGGAATCATCTGAATATAATATGTCCTTTATTAAATATTTATTATATACTTTCATGGATTGATAATTATTTAATATCCTATGAACAATAAAAGTTTATCCGGTTCTGTTGCATGGTATGGACTGGGCAATTTATTAGTTCGCTCCTTAAGTTTCATCCTTCTCCCGCTTTATTCCAATCTGATTACCACCACAGAGTTCGGTAATTATTCATTGTTGCTTTCTGTTTATGCAGTAGTGCAGGTCTTCTTCCAGTTCGGCATGTTTGGTGCCCTTAATAAATTCTATATAGAAGAGAAATCCGAATCCAAAAAAAAGCTTATCTTCTCATCTGTATTAAATACCATTGTCATAATAGCACTGTTCCTTACCCTGATATTCTGGCATTTATCCTCCCGGATATCCCTAATCATTTTTAACTCAACAGATTTCAAAAACATATTATCTCTTACATTTGTAGCTCTATTTTTTGAAACATTAGGCTTCTATATATTAACATTATTAAAAACACAGGGGCTTGCAAAGAAGGTAGTATCTTATTCAGCATCTGGCGCTGTCTTAAATCTTTTATTAAATATCTTTTTCGTCTATAGTCTTAGACTTTCTGTTTTCGGAATTATTTTAGCTCAGCTTGTTTCAGCCTGCTTCCTGCTTTTGATTTTATTACCTGTAATAAAGGATAAATATATTTTCAGGATCGATAGAGGGATATTAAATTTGGTTGTTAAATTTTCCATTCCTCTTATATTCGCAAATTTATTCATGGCAGGTAGTAATGTTGCAGATAGGTTTATTCTTAATATCTTTTCGGGTCCGGAACAGGTCGGACTCTATAGCTTCGCGTACCGGATAGCACTTATAATGAGTATCCTTATTGGCTCATTCTCAACAGCATGGAATCCCCATTCTCTTAATTTATATTATGACTCCGGATATAAACATACATTTGGAAAAATATTAAATAAACTGGTTGCTGTAAGTTGCCTTCTCATTTTAGTTGTCTCATTATTAGCGGGATACTTATTTAATGTTCATATCTTCGGCGTTTCCTTTTTCAATCCCATGTACCGGTCTGGAATTATTATTATCCCCATTGTTATGTTAGGATATTTATTTAATGGAATATCATCTTACTATTCAGTTTACCCCCAGGTATCAAATAAAAGTTATCATCTAATGACCTCTGAATTGATAGCCTTCCTTGTAAATGTTCTTTCGAACATTATTCTTATCCCCCGGCTCGGTATTATTGGTGCTGCCTTATC
>JARLHD010000070.1 GCA_031292435.1 Ignavibacteriaceae bacterium | reverse complement strand
CTATTCCTATAATGTTCAAATGTTCTCCGTTTAATGAAGCTGGATTTCTCCAGCTTGTGAATAAATTATTTAGGTGCTTTAGGTTTATTCTTTACAATAGAATATCCTGGAGTCAGCTTAGTCTGGATAGCTGAATGATCTTCGGGAAGGTCAGTAACATTAACTGATTCTTTTGCTTCTCTTACTTTGCTAAATGCATCATCTATAGTACCAGTGAATCCCATAGTGTCTGAAAGATAATCAGCATTAGTTTTTAGACTATCAAGAGCTTCTTTAATAACCTCATGTTCTGCATTGGTAAGTTTAGGAATAGCAAAAGATTTATAAACAGGATCTATAAGAGCATCTTCTTTAATGGATCTTGTTTCACCCATCTTAGGTTTCACATATTGTGTAGAGATACCATCAGAGAATGTGAGATAACCATCAGGATTCTTAAAAGCTATATCATAGATTATACCCTTGATATATTTCTTAGTAATCTCCTGTCTCTTAATAAATGCTTCTGCATCAGCTATCTTTCTCTTAGCCTCAGATATTAACTGATCGAATAGACCATCTTTAGTAGTGACTGATATAAATGCCTCAGTCTTAGCTTGTATCTGCTCTTGTAAACGAGTGAGAGATAAGTTTTCACCTGTACTCTCATCCCATTCAGAGTCAACGAGTCCCTGCATAATGTCGTATTCCTGGGACTTTAGGAATGATAATGAAACACTCAAATGAATCTCCGTTTTAATTATTAATTATTATTATCGTAATCAAGTATCCGAACATTATTATCAATGCCATGCTCTATGTCGGCTACTCCACCTCTTACAGTCACGATTGTTACAGAAGGATCAAGGAATACAAGTATCTCTTGATATACCGCTAACATATCTCTCTGTAAATTGTTTCTGTCTTTGTCAAAAGCATCTTTGGTTTGAATAATAATACTTTCTTGTTCCTTGACCTTTTTCTCCAATAGGAGAATGTATTTGTCTTTAGGTGTCATTTCCGCCATAGCTCTTTTTCCTCTCCTGGGATATATTCTGTTAATAAACT
>JARLHD010000505.1 GCA_031292435.1 Ignavibacteriaceae bacterium | reverse complement strand
CTGTTACTGGCAAAAGCATCATTGCCGCCGGTTCTTCAAAACTACATGAGGAAGTAATAAAAATCCTTAACTAAATAATACTCCCCCTCCCCTTTTTCCATTATTAGAATCTTCCATAAACCTAAAATTTTATAGAACGAATTATCAGGCAGGCTAAGCTCTTATTTTATAAGGATTATAGTGGAGAAATTTGGAGACCTATATGGAAAGATATTCACCATTTAGTTAGATAATTTTATGAAAAAAGAAAAGCCGTCGGCATTAACCAACGGCTTATAATTGCTAAATAATTTTGTGATTATTTAAGCAAAATCATTTTTTTACTTGATACATAATCGTTCACTCTGAGCTGATAGATGTAAACACCACTTGCGAATCTAGAAGCATCAAAAGTAAAATTGTAATCACCTGCAACTTTATTTTCATTTACTAGAGTTGCAACTTCTCTACCTAAAATATCATATACCTTTATAGTAACTATTCCCGGTTTAGGTATTTGATACTGTATCGCTGTTGTAGGATTAAACGGGTTAGGATAATTCTGGTAAAGATTGTAAGTCGTCGGAATATTTATATCAGTTAGATTTACATTTTTTCCAACTAGTTCAGTATTTTTAAGAAGATTCCCAACACTTTTAATCAACATTTCCACTTCCATATCATCTGAATTTAACCCTTTAATTTCAGCTAATATTCCTGCTGCCATAGTTGGATTCTTTTTAATATAAAGGTAGGCAAATAATTTTTCAAATCGTGCACTGATCCCATCATAGCCAGCCGGATCATTTTGTATAACATTATCGTATGCAGTCATAGCATTATCAAATTGATTATTGTATAAAGAGATATCAGCTAATATTTTTTCTACTTTTGGATAATGCTTCGAATTACTCGTTAATAAACTTTCGAAATAATCTACTATTTCATTTCTCGCATACTTATTCTTTATATGAGTTAAATGTGAAAGGGCAATACGTACATGATTATCATTTGAAATTAAGTTTTTATAAAAAGTAATTGCTTCGCTAATTCTACCTTGTCTTTCTAATAAAAAGCCAATTGATAAACTATCCGTTGAATTACCAATTGACCCTGTTGTTTTGTTTATAGAATTAAGTCCAGGTTTACTACCGGGTAATATTACTGCCAAATTTTGACCAAACCAGGGGTCAGTAGCCAGATCACCATAAAAATCTATTTCGCTTCCATCTGTAATACTTCTATGTCCATCACCCCAATAATTATAACCGGCTTCTGTCCAACTTTCATGTTTACACCATATATTAGTAGTATTATCATGAATGCTATTATTAACGCAGAAATCATCCCCCTCATTTCCCGCAAACAGAGTTGTACCCCAATCTGCAAGTACACCAATTGAATTATTTATTACAAGATTGTTTTTAACTGAATCTGTAGCTAAAAATACACATGAGCCACTAGCATTATCTATACCTCTATCAAAACCTTTAACGATATTTGTACCAATTACAGGACTATCACAACCTATAATCCAAATTCCTAGACCGGTTTGATAATTTAATTCATCACTTGCATCTTTTATTACTGCATTATTTGCAATGTAAAGCCACCGTCCAGTCGAAAATGCGGTTGAATGGCACCAAATCCCATTATTTGCAGGATTATAAATAGTATCATTTAATATTTGTGGAGAAGCAGAATTAACAATTATTCCTTCTGTACAAGTATCAATTCTTGAATTTTGGATTGTAACATCTGCATTATTAAGACATTGAATGCCATCTCCATACTTTATGATAACATGATCAAGATTTGAAGTGCCGGAACCATCAAAAGTAATAGCTCCCCAACTATCGGCAGTATTACCATCACTTGATGTAAATGTTATAGGATTTGTTGAAGTGCCAACAGCATTTAACACACCATTAACTTTTAAGGAATCACCATAAGCAAAACTAAGAGTGGTGCCAGAAGATATTGTAAGGGTTTTACCTGCAGGTACTATTACATTAGCACCGATTGTAACATTACCGCTCATGGTTTCGTCTGTTAGGATTTCACCTTCCCAATAATTGTATTTAACTTTTAAAGACATATAAGCAGAATTAGGATAATTATTTCCAGATTGACGTGCCATATCTAATATGGCTATATGAGTTTTGTTAGGATATTCTGACATGCTGCCCGTATAATTCCCCCATGATCTAGTCGAAGGGATTGTATTATCTGACATACGGTTTCTAACCTGTCCATTTATTGATTCATCAGTAAAGAAATCTGCACTTGTGGTATTACGTCTTGGCCAATAAAGATTGTTAGGATCAGGGTTAGGGTAAGGCCACCACGCATGATTTACGTTATGTGAAAGGTTGGCAATTTCCCAAATATTACGTCCGCCATCAGGAAGATATTTAAATACATTTGCCGGGAATCTCCAACAATCATCAATGTAACTGTTTTCTCCGGAATTAATACCATTCCACCTCGCATCGCGGGTTCGGTTATAATAGAATTGCAATGGGGGTAGACCATCTGGTTGAATTGGAGTTAAATTATACGGGCATGCAATTTTAGGATTAAGCATAACATCCTGAAAAACATCAAAATTTGGGAAAATTTCCCTTACATGCCAAATATAAATCCCATTTCCCCAACCATGGACAGGGTAATCATCATAATTTGTATGAGCCCTACTAAAATTAGGTTGAAAATTTCGCTCTACTCCTGCATGGTATTCAATTAAAAAGTATTCCTCCAAATCACTATAATAATTATTCTTCACCCTAACTTTAATTAGCCGTTTATAGCCATCTGCAATTTCTGTGGTACTAAGTGGATAACTAATATCTTTTAATTTTAATACGTCAAACGATGTAAAGTTATCCTTATTAATTTCTAATATTTCATCTGATTTTATCCAACCTAGGAACATAAGATCATGAGAGTTTAACGGTAATATTCCATATAAAGAATGCTGATCCACAACTGGTGCATTGTGATACATTATATCATCATTAGATAAATTACAGTGCCATTCTGTACCATATGGCACATTATATAAATAAGTATCCTCTCCTCTATCAGGAAATCCGTTAAACCCATTTGGAGAACCTGACAATTTACCTATAATATGCAATCTTTCATGAGCAATCATGTTCATATTTCTTTGATAACTAACTGGCCCTTGATAGATGATATTATTATATGAATCTCTAAATGTAGCTCCCCAACTAATTGTTCCACCATGTAAGGGATGAAATTCAGGACTACTTATTCCTGTAAAATTAAGATGTAAACAATTAACTCCCTGAAATAATGAAGGATTTTCATTATATATTTTTAAAATCACCTCATCAGCCATCAGTTTCCATTCGTCCCATACAACCCCAATGTCACTACCATTTAAATTTTGAAAATAACTAAATGAATGAGTAGTTGTATATGAGTAACCTAATGTTGTTTTGGGGAATGTGAAATTAACGTTATATAATCCACCTGACTGTTGCGAATAAAAATATTGAAGTCCCGGTCCATACCACAAATCGGCAGGGAAACTGCCATGGATTTTTACATAATCATCTAACAATGTACCGTCGGGCCAAGATCCAACCAATGGATATTCACCAGAACTAGGTACAATCTGTGGGTAACTGGTATCCCGATCAGGAAAAGTTATGTTTATAACTAATTCGTGAAAATTTCCAGAGAGAGAAGTGGTTAATTTAAGAGTTGGACCCCCACTAGTGCCAGAAGTATCGGGCGGAATATAATCATAGAGACTATCCTGCGAAAACATCTGGATATTGATAAATATAAATATGAGAAATGTGATATAATTTTTCATGTATACCTCCTTTTTATGAAATAAATTATATTTGTTCGATTTGTGGAATTTTGGTAAGATTCAAGAAGATTATGAAAAAGGAATTTAATATTAAAAAATAATATATAACCTAAGAATATTTAATAGCTTACACTGACATTGAAATATTAAAAATAATACTTAAATAACTTTAAAAATAAATTCATCTTTAAATACTTAAATTGTATTGAAATAATATTTATTATTTCAGATAGACAAGTTTTAGGGGTCTAATTTGTATTTGCGAATTATTCAGATGGAATACTGCTATGTAGATACCTGAGCCCACCGGATTACCGTATGAGTTTTTCCCATTCCAAAAAATTTTATTCTTACTAGAATTGTTGATGTCGCAGTTAAAGGAGATAATTTTTTTGCCAAGTATGTTGAATATCTGTAGTTCACCGGTTTCATGAGGGGGTATCTTATATTCGATGACAGTATTTCCATTAAAGGGATTAGGATAATTTGTGAGGGAATATCCATTAGGCAAAACAGGAGCATTTCCCTTTACAATTCCGGTAATTTCGGGAATTCTGATACCAAACAGCTCTGATCTTGAAACATCATTATAAACTAACGTGTCATCGTTTGCCCAGTAAACGTGGTTTTTTATACCATAATGTTCGCAATCATTTGTTACTTTAATAATTTTGTTTGAGTCAGGAATATAAGTATAAATATTTGTAGCTAATACATCTAAGGCAAAAGTTAACAGAAATGACATTCTTTCATAGTTTCCAGACCACCGGATTTCAGTAATTTGTGCAGTTAACCTGTTACAATTAGATTCAACATCTTTAGGATACTCGTATATAGTGGAATCTGTTTTTTTATATCTGTCAATTACTCTTAATTTTGCGATATATCCCACAGTATCATTTTGTTCTAAGGTTGAATAATATAGTTTGCGTCGAATTATATCATAATCCCAATTAAAGCGCAATTCAACAGAAGTATTCAGCTGAACTATAGTATCCCTTATTGAACTATTAATGGAGTGCTCAATCAATGATTGCCTTCCTAAAAAAGAGTCATTTAGCAACACAATTATAGTTGAATCACTGCTCCACTTTGCTCTAAAATAAGGGATGTCAATTGATATTGACTGCAGTGAATTATCTTTGAATGAATAAATGAAATTATTAAGCAGAACTAACTCTCCATTTGGAGAAAATGGATCTCCATTTTCATCATAGTTAAGGGTATCGCTTAATTTAAGTGTATTATTTGTCCCCCTGTCATAATCGATTAAGTGTAAATATGTACTATCCCTGTAAATCATTTTGTTTGTTTTATATGAAAATATAGGGAGACATTTATATGGACTTGTCACTACCTGCATTGTACGAAGATTTGCGACATAATAATCATTATATCCTAAGAAATAGTTAAGATAAACTTCTGAGGTATGCTGATTTGTTGTTAAATTTGGGGAATATAAATCAGAGAAAAGAAATTCCTGGGCAAATAATCTGGTTTGAATTATAAACAAAATAATAAGTAAAGATTTCATCAATATCTCCGGAAATAACTATGATAAGCTAAAAATAAATCTTACAACATCATAGATAATTTGTTTGTTATATACATATCTTCATAATAAAATAATAAATATTTATATAATGATTTTTATAATGTTATTCAGGAAAATTAGTATTCAATATTTTCTAAATTTAAAAGACTATGGTGTACCCCTTCAGCTAGACAGGTTTTTACCTAATTTAAGGTGGATAATATTAGTTAATAATTTAATTAATTCCTATAAACTTCTATAGGTACTTTGTAATCTAAAGACTGATGAAATCTTTCATGGTTATAAAAAT
>JARLHD010000504.1 GCA_031292435.1 Ignavibacteriaceae bacterium | reverse complement strand
TACATCATCACAAAATTGCCATTTTTTTTCTGTTCTTCTCTCTCTTCTTCAGTCATAACCTAACAAATCCCCCTTTTAACTTAATTACTTATTTACATATGTATCACACCATGATACCTTTATGTATCACTTATGATATTAATTGTATCATATTTGTTCAAAAATGCAATAATTTAATTGATATTAATTGTATCATTTTTTTTTCAAAAAACGACAAAAATTTTACACCATAGTGCAACTATGTATCATAGCTGATGATACATATACGTCTCACCGTATGATACATAACAAACTTATAAACCCGCATTATTACTATATTTTTTATTATCTTTCTTCTGTATTCTGTAAATACACTGTGAATTATCGCTTGTCAAGATTAAGTGAACTTTTTTTTGCTACCCGTATAGGGGCAAATTTTAGAATCAGTACTTACTACGGTTTTTTCGGTTATGTCTCCTAGAGAGCTGCTCACGGCTCACTATAAATTGTGCTGCACTCCAAATCTCTCCTTCGCCTTCTGTCCTCCACCGCCGGACGGCACGCATCCACAAAGACAACCCCACACAGTAACCAACTCATAGGCTTCTCAAATGCCCCACAAGGGTGCTACAGGGTAGGTCACTAGGAAGGAAGGTCTTAGGGCTACTCCTACAGGTTGGATTCAACCTCAGAGCTATGAGCGTAGTCAAGGGTCAGCTTGTCTGACTTGTCTTGCCCTTGACGGAGTATTAACCACTACACACTGGTGTAAAAATCCCTAGTGCTAACTAGGGGTTTCGACCCACTGTCGAGTGCCCTCGGAGAGTGGGGAGCGTAGCGGGGCAAAGCCCTATAAAAAAAGGACATCCATGTCCTTTCTACCCTCGGAGAGCACAGAACTTTACGCAGTAAAGTATAATGTGCTATACTTCATCTAGAAGTATTTTGGGGTGAGGTGGTTATTTATGGGTTTTGCAGTAGTCCATATGATGAAGATTGGTAAGGGTGGAGTTAGAGGAATTCAATCACATAATCAGAGAGAAAAAGAGTCCAGGAATAATCCTGATATTGATAAGACCAGGAGCAATCAAAATTATGATGTATTGAACCAAGGCAATATAAATTACAATAGAGCTGTTAAGGAGAGAATCGAGGTTTTTGCTACCAAGACAGCTACAGTTCGAAAAGATGCAGTTGTTATGTGTAATTTCGTTGTCACCTCTGACGAGCAAACCATGAAAGCTATGTCACCAGAAAGGCAAAAGGAATTTTTCAATGATAGCACAGAATTCTTCATGAAACGCTATGGCGGGGAGAATGTTGTAAATGCCACGGTTCACATGGACGAAAAGACCCCTCATATGCATTTAGGGGTAGTTCCAATCACAAATGATGGTCGGCTTGCCTGCAAGTCAATTTTCACGAGAAAAGAATTAACTTCCCTTCAGACTGATTTTGCAAGGGAAGTCGGTCTGAAGTATGGCTTAGAACGTGGGAAAGAAGGAAGCGAACGGACCCATTTATCAGAACAAAGGTTTAAGCTTGAAACCGCCAAAGCTCAAACACAAGAGCTTTCAGAAAAGACAAGGCTTCTAAGAGAAGGCTATGAAGCTTCAAAGAAAAAATATGACATTGCCAAAGAGGAAGTCGAGTCACGATTAGAAACCCTTGAAAATATGTCTAGCGACCTTTCTAAGGTCGAGGATCATATGAAAGGGGCAATAGGTAAGTTGGATAAAATAGAAGCCAAGAAAATACCGTTTACCGATAAATATTCCATATCAGCACAAGATTATAGCACTTTGAGAGCTTTAGCCGAAACTGGAAAGAATAAAGCTCTTGAAAATCTACAGTTAAAGACCAAGGTCGAATCACTTGAACGTGAAATAAATTCGACATTAAAGCAAAAGAGCTATGAGGAACACATAAAAGATATAAAGCTTGAAAGACTCGAAAAGCTGGAAGGCATTCGAGAGAAGTATGAAGACCTTGATAAGAGCTTTAAGCGTGTTGAGAAGGCTATAAACAACTTAGACCTCGTTGACAAGGTGAACAACGAAATAGAGGCTATAAGAGGGGCAGAAAAGGCATTGAATAAATCGCCACATCGTGGAAGATAAGACAGTGTAGTGTATTACAATACACTGTAATTACATGTATGACAAAGGGTATAGAAATTAAAGTCTATACCCTTTTAATAAACAACGAATCCGTTGTCATATCTAAATTTAATGGTTTCGCCTACCTTATCAGTAACCTCTATTGTGTAGCGGTCAATTAGCTCCAATGTCACTTCTTCCATGATAAAATGAGCCTTTATGTATTCTAATACTTTGAATTGCTCTACTGTGTTAACCTTCATATCCTCACCCCTTAAAAATTTCTAACCTTCAATCCTTCTAAATCAGCACCTTGAAGCTTGCTATACACTAAGTACCATTCATTGGTTCTTGAAGTATACTCAATCCTATCAGCAACCCATTCATCATTGATAAATACCTCAAATGTCTCGCCACAATGTAACCCATCCTTAACCCAAAGGTCAAATGATAATATTCCCATTCTCTTCTCATTGTAGTTATAGCGTAGTACCCCTGTTTTTATTTCACTCATTCTTTAATACCCTCTCTTTCTCTTAATTCTTTGAATCTGTCATACTGGTTTCGATAATAATAATCCTTGTTTTCTGACTTGCTAATTAAAATATTACCGTTAAATTGACAATATTCTTTTTGATTGTTCCATGATGTCCATGCAATCTCTTTATTGACTATATAAACGTTTGATGTACCACTTTTTAAAATATCAATAAAGCCATTATCATAAAGCAATTTAATTGCCCTAGCAACCGTAGGACGGCTAATTTCAAAGTAATCGATAAATACTTGCTGAGAGCAAATTAAAGCGTTTTTTGAGTCCATATGTTCCATAATAAAATTTAAAATACTACTAGCAATTCCACTCTTTTTCATTAACCAACGTACTTCTGGCATATGATCACGATACATCATCACAAAATTGCCATTTTTTTTCTGTTCTTCTCTCTCTTCTTCAGTCATAACCTAACAAATCCCCCTTTTAACTTAATTACTTATTTACATATGTATCACACCATGATACCTTTATGTATCACTTATGATATTA
>JARLHD010000069.1 GCA_031292435.1 Ignavibacteriaceae bacterium | reverse complement strand
TTCAGCGTAATGGAACGGCAGTGAGGGAAGCTGTTTGAGCGCAGCGAGTTCTTCCCGAGCAGTGGAATGGAGCTGAATTTATAGCAAAAGATTTTAAGCCATGTTTCTTTTGCAACTTTTCTTACGTTAAGAAAAGTTGGAATAGATTTTTATAGTAAATTATTTGCAGCCATACTCCTTTCCCCCCTTGTGTTTAATCCCTTTATCATCCCTTTGGACTATAGTATCCTAAGCCATTTTGTTGTATCATAACTTAACAAAGAATGTCTTTGAAAAAATACTGATCATTTAATTTCATATTCCTTGTCCTTTTATTAAGACGGTGTTTTTACACAATTACATCGGAACCAAAAAAAATGGAAAAAGAAATTAGAATATTAACCGTCGAAAGCTCCCCGGAGGATCTTAAACTAATCCTGTCACAACTGGATAAAGATGGCATAATTTATTCTTCCCTCAACGTTAAAACCAAAGATGATTTTATTAAAGGACTGGCTGACTTCAATCCCGATATCATACTTACCGATTTCTCCATCCCTGCATTTGAAGGACTTACCCCAATTGATTTAATTGAAGAAATTTCTCCTCTCACTCCTGTTATCATTGTCACCGGTTCCAATGATGAGGAAACAGCTGTTGATTGTATAAAAAAAGGTGCCAATGATTTTATCCTTAAAGATCACATTGTCCGTCTTGGTTTAGCTGTCAGGAGAGCTTTGGAAAATAAAAAATTAATAGAAGAAAAAGATCTCGATGAAAAGAAAATATTAAAGCTCAATCGTACTTACGCTGTTATCGGCCAGATCAACGAAATGATTGTTAGGGTTCGCGATAGAGAAAAATTATTCGAAGAAGCTTGTAAAATAGCTGTCGAAACCGGTAAATATCGCCTGGTATGGGTCGGCCTTTTTGATAAAAAAGAAAAAATTATATTGCCTCATGTTTGGAATGGATTCGAAGAAGAATTCCTGGAAGAAATTAAAAAAATGTCTCCGGATGATATATTACGCAATGATCCTATTCAAAGTAGAATATTAATGGGGAGTTATTTCGTATGTAATAATATTATTAAAGAGGATTCCGGATTTATCCTTCGGAAAAATGGCCTGGCTCATGGCTTTCATTCTTTAATCTCTCTCCCCCTTACCCTTCGGTCTAAAGTTATTGGCTCTTTTAATATCTATGCCGATGAACCTGACTTTTTTAATGAGGAGGAGATTAAACTCCTTATCGAAGTAGCCGGGGATATTTCTTATTCAATTGAAACTATCGCTAATGAAAAAGCAATTACGGTTTCTGAATTAAGGTACAGAAGACTTTTCGAATCGGCTAAAGACGGTATTATCATTCTTAATGCTGATAACGGAGAAATTGTCGACGTTAATCCTTTCATTACTAATAACCTCGACTATTTAAAAGAAGATTTAATCGGCAAACATCTTTGGGAAATCGGTTTCCTGAAAGATTCAATTTTCAATAAGGATAGTTTTCTGGAACTGCTAGAGCATGGATATATCCGTTATGAGGATTTGCCCCTTAGAAAGAAAGACGGAACTTCTATGGATGTTGAGTTTGTTTCTAATATTTATCTGGTAGATAATGTTAAAGTCATTCAATGCAATATCCGCGATATTACCGCACGCAAACGTTCGGAAGAAGCCCTCCGCAATAGCGAAACCCGCATGCGTACTCTGGTGCAAACTATTCCCGATCTTATCTGGCTCAAAGATGTGGACGGTGTATATCTCTCATGCAACAAAATGTTCTCCCGGTTTTTCGGTGCCGCTGAAGATGACATTGTTGGGAAAACCGATTACGACTTCATAAACTCGGATCTGGCTGACTCTTTTCTCGAATACGATCGTATTGCTATGGCCGCCGGTAAACCCACCATTAACGAAGAATGGGTCACCTTTGCCGACGATGGTCATCAGGCCTTCCTGGAAACTATCAAGACACCAATGTGCGATACCCGGGGCGTCCTTATTGGTATTTTGGGAATAGGACGCGATATTACCTCCCGTAAATTATCGGAAGATTCACTACTCGAATCTGAAGTAAAATACCGGCTCCTCGCCGAATCATCCCCCGAAGCGATTTTTCTCATTGATGCAAACGGTTTTATGATCTATTTGAATTCAACCGCAGCAATACAATTTAAAGCCGACCCTTCAGAGATAATCGGAAAACATCTCAATGATATCTTCCCTCCGGATCTGGCACAGGAAAATCTGGCTGAAATTCAAAATGTTATTAGTACTAAACAACCTATGTCTTTTGAAAAGGAAATGAAATTGCCGGCAGGTACAGTATGGACCGCCAATAGACTAACCCCGGTTATCAAGGATAATCAGGTCGTTTCTGTTCTTGGACTGTCTTCTATTATTACTAACCAAAAAATGGCAGAATTAGAGCTTCGCAAAATATCCAGCGCAGTTGAACAGGGTCCCGCTTCAGTGATAATTACAAACCGCGATGGGAATATAGAATATGTCAATCGAAAGTTTTGTGACCTCACCGGCTATTCTAAAGAAGAAGTAAAAAATAAAAATCCCGGTATCCTTGGCTCTGGGTTTCAGGATAAATTATTCTATAAGGACCTTTGGGATACTATTCTTGCCGGTAATAATTGGAACGGTGAAATACTTAATAAAAAAAAGAACGGGGATCTGTATTGGGTATATGCCTTAATATCCCCGCTTATAAGCGAAAATGGAGATATAACCAATTTCGTTGCTGTCAAGGAGGATATTACCGAAAAGAAAAATATGGAATCTAAGTTAATAGAAGCAAAAGAAAAAGCCGAATCAGCTAACAAACTTAAAGATGCTTTTATTGCCAATATGTCGCATGAAATCAGAACTCCGTTAAACGGAATTATGGGTATGTCGGGCTTAATCAGGGATATCTTCCCCGGTAAGATTAAGAAAGAAGATGAAGAACTGTTTGAAGGAATTAACTTTTCAAGCAAACGTATTATAAGAACAATTGATTTGATTCTAAACTATTCCCGTTTACAGGTTGGGGAATTCCCTGTGTTTAGAAAAAATTTAAGTATTTCCTCACTATGCGAAAACCTTGTAAAAGAATATACTCCGGTTGCAAAACGTAAATCATTGGAATTGAAATATCAGGATGATTGCGGTAATGTATTCCTGTCTATTGACGAATATTCAACAATTATGGCAATTTCCAACTTGATTGATAACGCAATTATATATACCAACAAAGGCTTTGTTAATCTCAATCTTTATAAAGATATCGATGGTAATATCATCCTTGTTGTCAGCGACTCCGGCATTGGAATGAGTGAAGAGTATCTGAAAAATACATTTGAACCATACCGCCAGGAACAAATTGGTTATAACAGGACTTATGAAGGGATTGGTCTTGCTCTCTCCTTAGTTAAAAAGGTTTTAGCTTTAGAAGATGCATCAATATCTGTTGAAAGTAAAAAAGGAGAGGGATCGGCATTTACTATTAATTTCGGAAAAGAAATTCCTCCCGCAGAAAAAATAACCGGAAATAAAATAGCGGATATTATCCCCTCCTCAAAGGATCATCCGGGAAAAGCCATTGTGCTGATAGTCGAAGATGACATAATGAACCAGGTAACCATAAAAAGATTTCTGAATATCAGATACAACACGATAATAACATCCTCTTCAGATGAGGCACTGGAGATCTTAAAAAAGGAAAAAGTCGATTTAATATTAATGGACGTATCGATTATGGGCAAACAAAACGGATTGGAATTGACCAAAGATTTAAAAGCATCAAAAGAATATTCTCATATACCTGTTATTGCAATCACTGCACATGCATTTGAACAAGATAGAAACAATGCATTGGCTTCCGGCTGCGATAACTTTTTAGCAAAACCCTTTACCAAACAAGAACTACTTAACATGGTCGACCTCTATTTCCACAAATCAAATTAACCTCCCGGCTATATCAAAACTCTTTCCTTATTTATTTCATGGCCTCTCCTTATTTGGTTTTAATTTGGCTCTTATTCCCCGGCCTCAAATAATTCGCGTTAAAAAAATTTATGAAGTGGAACGTTAAGCGAAGAATTCTGTTTGAGCGTAAGCGAGTTAATTCTTCGCAGTGGAGCGTAATAAATTTTTAGCAGAATTATTTGCAGCCTTGATCTTTTGCCTACTTTTCGATCAAGCGAAAAGTAGGGAAAGAAGTTTATTTGCAGCCTTGATTTTTGGGGTACTTTTGTATCAAGACAAAAGTACCGTAAAGAAATTTATTAACCCGCAAGTATTACAGTAGACTTCCGGAACACTAAACCAACTAACAAATGTTACTAAACCAAGTAACAACTGACTAAGGATTACCTAAGGAATTGTTACTCAGTTCTTACTTAATTCCACAAAAACTACTCATTTTCCCAAAACCACATTTGACTACTTTTTTGCCATTTATTTAAAAATGGCAAAAAAAGGCATTTCTGCAGGTATATAGTAGAGGGGTCTCCTTCATTTAGGAGTCCTCGAAGCAGATTGTACTTATTTTG
>JARLHD010000503.1 GCA_031292435.1 Ignavibacteriaceae bacterium | reverse complement strand
GTTTATTTTTGTGTTCAAAAACTCTTCTTTCAAGATTATTTGTAACCCCAGTATACAAAACCGTGTTACTCATATTTGTCATTATATAAACGTAATATTGATTATTCATTGTTAGTACTTTATAGAGATTCTTCCTGTCATGCTGAACAAACTCCTGTCATTCTGAACGAACTCCTGTCATTCTGAACGAACTCCTGTCATTCTGAACAAAGTGAAGAATCTCCTTTTATTCCTGTCATTCTGAACATAGTGAAGAATCCCTTTTATTCCTGTCATTCTGAACATAGTGAAGAATCCCTTTTATTCTTGTCATTCTGAACGAACTCCTGTCATTCTGAACAAAGTGAAGAATCTCCTTTTATTCTTGTCATTCTGACCTTCATTCCTGTCATTCTGAACAAAGTGAAGAATCTCCTTTTATTCCTGTCATTCTGAACAAAGTGAAGAATCTCCTTTCAAACTCATTGCTATATCTCAAACTCCTCACCCGTCTTAGGATAATGCACATTCTTATATCCCTTACCCTTAATCTTCTCCTGCAAAGGAAGTGATTCTTCAGGTTCGCCATGTACAATAAAAATATTATTAAGCGTAGCTGGTTTTGAGGCATCAATATATTTAAGCAGCCCTGGTTGATCTGCATGCGCACTAAAATAATCCATCTTCTTAATCTCTGCCCTTACAGTATAGGGGTCGCCAAATATATTTATGCTCTCCGCACCATCCATGATCTTCCTTGCAAGTGTCTCTTTAGCAGCATACCCGGCAAATAGAATAAGGTTATTCGCATCCTCGATATTATTTGCAAGATGATGAAGTATCCTGCCTCCTTCCGCCATCCCTGATGCTGAGATTATCATGCATGGACCCTTAAAGGTATTCAATTTCTTTGATTCATTCACGTCCCTCGTGTAAGTTAACCTGCTGAAACCAAACGGATCCTCATGGTTATTAAGAAACTCATTATAAGTCTCCCTGTCAAAACATTCAGGGTGCAAACGGTAAACTTCGGTAACGTTAACAGCAAGTGGACTATCAACAAAAATTGGAAACACAGGCAGCTTCTTCTGATCAAATAATTCATGCAGTTCATATACTAACAGTTGCGTCCGTCCCACAGCAAATGCAGGTATAATAATTTTCCCCCCTCTCTTAATCACCTTATTTATTACAGATAAAGTTTCCTCCTGCACATGATCATTCGCAGGATGAAATCTGTTTCCATAAGTGCTTTCTATTATCAGCGCATCAAGATTCGGCAGTGGGATCGGATCCCTCAATATCGGCATTTCAGGTCTTCCAACATCCCCGCTGAATCCAAGCCGTATTGTCTTTCTTTCATTCCTGTCATTCTGACCTTCATTCCTGTCATTCTGACCTTCATTCCTGTCATTCTGATTTTCATTCCTGTCATTCTGACTTTCATTCCTGTCATTCTGATTTTCATTCCTGTCATTCTGACTTTCATTCCTGTCATTCTGACTTTCATTCCTGTCATTCTGATTTTCATTCCTGTCATTCTGACCTTCATTCCTTTCATTCTGATTTTCATTCCTGTCATTCTGACCTTCATTCCTTTCATTCTGACCTTCATTCCTTTCATTCTGACTTTCATTCCTTTCATTCTGATTTTCATTCCTTTCATTCTGATTTTCATTCCTGTCATTCTGATTTTCATTCCTGTCATTCTGATTTTCATTCCTGTC
>JARLHD010000502.1 GCA_031292435.1 Ignavibacteriaceae bacterium | reverse complement strand
TTAGTCTTTTATGTGGGTGTAAATCTAAGGATATACCCACACCTTGCGGGGTCGTCTAAAGGTAAGACGCTACATTTTGGTTGTGGCTATTGCCGGTTCGAATCCGGCCCCCGCATCTCACCCCCCTCCTTAGTAGACCTCTCTACCAATGAAGGGAAAGTAGGATGTAAGCTTTGAACCAATGGGCATGGGACTGTAGTCGCCCACCCCCATTACTAGGAAAGATGCTAGAGTGGTGAATAGGGCAATTTGCTAAATTGTTGAGGTAAACTCACGAGGGTTCGAGCCCCTCTCTTTCCTATCCTAATAGAGCAGCTAAGCTTGCCCCCTCAGGACTCTTACAATGTTAAACTTTTCTTTTCACTCCAGGGAATTAAAATTCCGACTGATGTATTGTTTACTTTCCTGAGTTCTTACCTTTGGTTGCATATACATAGTATTTGAGGAAGCATTGTTTGCGTTGTCTCCAGCAATTCCCACATTTTTTCTTTATGCAAATGCATTAGAGGTATTGTTGACAAAAGTAACATTATCGCTTGTAATATCGTGATGGCTGGTATTACCTCACGTGGTAAATATGCTCTGGATGTTTATTAGACCTGGACTTCATTCGTATGAGAGTAGCTTTGGATTAACAATAAAAGTACTAATCCTATGATTAATTATTCCTTGAGTGATTTATTTCCTTGCTCTAGATTTTGTCAGCTGAACTCTTCAAAATTTATCTTCCTATTATTATAGATTTTTGCCCTCTTTAAGTAGCACCTGCAGTTTTATCACGTATCTATTAATGTTTAGCAATTGTATGGCATTATTTCCAAGATTATTTTTATATTTTTTACAAGTAGGGGAAAATATATTTATAAAATTAAGGCTGATTGTAATATACATAACAGTAGTACTCGTAGGATGATTACTACCGCCAGATATAACATATCTAGTGGCAGCCCTGACGGTAACAACGGTATTGCTAGAAGGACTATACTATATACATCTACTGCTAAAAGAATATAATTCTTTGGTCCACCCCCCTCTCCGTCTCTTATCTAAAACCTCTCTACACAGCCTCCAAGGGAGGGTTGAGTGTATTAGAATGTGAATAAGATTAAGAAAGCCACCATTAAGCTAAACAGAGCAATAGCTTCTGATAAGGCGAATCCAAGGATGGCGTATGTGAAAAGTTGTTGTTTTAAAGAAGGGTTTCGAGAATATCCAGTGATAAG
>JARLHD010000501.1 GCA_031292435.1 Ignavibacteriaceae bacterium | reverse complement strand
TTATTGGACGTACAAACTGTAATGTGTTATCAGATATAACTAACTGCAAAGCTGTTTCATCTTCCTGGCGCAAGAGTTTTAATATAACATTCTTAAAATCCCTCGGATGATAACTTGTTAGTTCATTTATGCAGATTAAGGCTGCTTCCTCCACAACATTGGGACTATAGTTTTTGGCTACTGATATTATTCCCTGTGCCCGCCTCATATTTATAAATGCATGAGGAGTAAGTATCTTTTCTATAAGGTCCCGAAGATTCTTTCCGCTAATCCTTTCTGCTTCCCTTAAAAGGTAAGCCGGTAAGTTTCCGTCTAAAGCCTTCTGTATGTTTTCAGGGAAGTCATCATAATCAGTCTGCCGGTTGTTCTTTGGTATGAGATGTTGCTTTATTAGTTCTTCATTATAATATATCTCAACCGTCCGGGTTTTTGCCTTAACGAAGAGGGTCTTTCCCACATATTGGTAAGGGACACTGTAGGATTTTTTATTTATCTGGATAAAACAATCAGGATGTACTTTTACCTGCTTCCATTCAGAGATTTCATATTCCTGCTCCGGTAATGGAAGTAAACAGGGTTGTTCAACTTCTGTAAAAAACTCATAAGGCTTTAGTTGTGTTGTCCCATGTTTTCTTTGACCATAGTCATTTATCAGCCATTGTTTTATCTGATGATTCGCCTCCGTAATTGTAATTGAAGGATTGATAGCAAACATTTTCTTAAACTCTTCTCTTATGGTTGGAACATCCCGCTCAACTTTCCCTTTGTCTTTTGGTTTTCCCGGTCGGCAGGGATTTATAAAAACACCATAATGTAATCCCATTTCCGCATAACTTCGGTTTATCCTGGGCTCATAAAGATCCGGCTTTATTACTCCCGCTTTTAGATTATCCAGGGATAAAGTCTTTGTTACTCCTCCGAAGAACCGGAACATCTTTATATGAGATTCTACAAAACTCTTCTGATCCTGCTTAAATACAAACTCTGCAAATTTATGTCTCGATGAACAGAGAGTACCAATAAAAGCATAAACAACAGATTTTCTACCGGTACTTGGATTTAACATCTTTCCAACCTCGCCATAATCGATCTGTATCTCATGACCCGGCTTCTGTTCTATCCTGCAGGTTATACCTAGTTCTTTCCTGAGATTATAAGTTCGCAGGAACCGCTTAAAACTGCTTAGGCTTGTTTCTTCCTTAATATCATGTTTTCTAATAATTACTTCATAAACTGATTTTATCTTCAGTCTGTTCTGTTTGTTTATCAGAAAATATTTTATCTCATCGATATATGGTTCAAAAATGATTTGTTTGTCTGAGGGTTTCCGGGACTTCTCGGCTATCGACAGCAATATATCTACCGGCACAGTTTCTCCTTCACCTATTTCTTCCTGCCTGATTAGAGATATATACTTCCTGATTGTTTTCCGGTCACGACCGGTTACCCTGGATATTTCACTGATACTTTGTCCATCCCTGATCCTTCTGATTATGTCGGATAATTCCATTATTACTACCTTTTTGTAGGACACCTTTACTCCTTATTGTCGTTTTAAGGAACAAAAATGCCAATGATTTGAATAAGATTTACTTATCTAAGGGTGAGGAATCATGTGGACCTGAAACTTAAGGATCATCTGACCCTGGAACTGGGGAATAATGTGGACCCAGAACTGAGGAATCATGTGAACCTGTAACTGGGGAATAATGTGGACCCAGAACTGAGGAATCATGTGAACCTGTAACTGGGGAATGATGTGAACTTTTTAGCTATTTACCTGGGGAATAAAGTGGTTGCCGACAGGTTGGGGTATGTAATACCAGTTCACTATTCATTTTTTAATAATTTTCTGCTGTCTACCGATCATAAAGTATAAAATGGCACCGAGTATAGGGATCAATGCTACAACAATTATCCAGACAAGTTTATTGTTCTTCTTAAATTTATTTGTTAGTATATCAAAGAAAGCAGATACCCACAATAGAATGAAAAAAACAATAATGAGTATAGATCTGATTCTAAATATTGGTGGCATGTGTACAAGGAGTTTTTCCCACCAGCTTCCCACATACTCTGCAAAAACCAGGCATGGCACCTACTAAATTGGTTGTATATAAATTTCTGGACCTTAACACATAGCAATTATTGAGTGGGACAACCTCAATTAAAAATTGATCGCTTACCAAGGAATGTTCTATGAGCAGATTCGTGATCTGAAATCCGATTTCTTCTGGTGTAGAGTCTTGTGCTTCCATCAAATAGGATTTAATAATACTAATAGTTTCGCTTGTTTCTTTATTCATTCATTAAATGTCGGTATAATTCAAATATAAAAGTGATAACATTATTCTCATAATTTCATTCATGCGCTACTTCCCTTGTTCTCCTCGTAATTTGTTGTAATACTTTTTCACCATGAAAGTTAATACAGTTAGTACCGTATTATTATCACCTTGTTCAATTCTTAAGGTGATAACATCATTTTTATAATTCCATTTAGTAACCACCCTTACTTGACCCTCTTCAAATAGAAAATGAAAAGAAAACATCTTGGTATTAACCAACTCCAAGTTGTCATTACTTAATTTTTTATTATTATCCCATAACTCTAATGACCATAGAGTTGTTCCCTCATTATTTCGGAAAATTTCAAATGCATATTTTTCGTCATTATCAAAATTTTCATATTTACTTTCAATGGGATTACCATATCTTGCTAATAATTCTTTATACCATATTTTATAAGCAATAAATTCCATTGCACCATCATCAAAACGTCCTTGATATTGTCCCGATACTAATTTATTCTTTTCAAATGAATAATATAATACGCAAGGAATACCTTCTAGATTCGTATTAGAATAATATAATTCATTGCCTTTGTCACCTGAGGGATATAGTGATTCACTTTCTTTCACTTTTAAGGGGGAATCACCCCATTTAGAGTTGCGTAAACCTTGAGATAATAAAAGAGAATTAAAAATTATTGAACAGGATAGGATAATAAGTAAATTGTTTTTCATATAAAAACCTTTATGATCAAATTTTACTATCGGACTTGTTATATAGATGATTGCTTGTTGCGTCCTATTTATAAAACGGAGATTGCAGAACAATTGTTATGGTTTTACTTCCACAGCTTGGGCAATAATTGGAATTTTCATCAATTACTCTTCCCTTTAACTTATTAAAGATATTATACACTAATATCATTTACTATTTGTTTTAAGGTCATTCTATCTTCGCTTTTAATCCTTCTGTAATCAAAAAATGGAGCTAGTATAATATTTTCATCAGGATACTTTATTAAGCTCGAACCGGGGAGGTTAATAAATCTTGAATGACCTAAGTTGAATAGATTTATAAATTCATTCCAGTATGACGTACCCAAACAAATTGTTAATGAGGGCTTTACTTCTATCCATTTCTTATAAATAATTGGATAACGAAAAGAACGGACATCGGATAAATACTTTTTATAATCATCCTTACTATAACCAAATATTTTATTATAATCTTCAGACCA
>JARLHD010000500.1 GCA_031292435.1 Ignavibacteriaceae bacterium | reverse complement strand
TTATTCAAGAAGTATAATTCCCAGGGTAATAATCTTCACTGTTCCTATTTGTCCGTTGGAGAGCAATATGAAAATGAATTAGTAGTTATTGCAAGAGAACCTGCCTGGTGGCCGGAAGACTTCTCAGTTGAAGAATTAAACAAAAGGGGAGAGGAAGATATTTTTAGAACTAAAGTTTATCATCATTCTATTTATGGATACAATTCACTTTGCCCCTTAAAATATGTAACAGATCTTTGGGGAGATACTGAAATAAGAAAAGAATATGGCACTACATTCAACACCCGGATCGATCCTCTTTGGAGCTGCATAAAAGAAGTAGTAATGAAACTTGGAATATGTAAAGATCAAACAAATTGGGCTTCAAGCATAGCGCTTACCTATTTGTACAAAATAGCATTCAGCGATGGTAGATATCTTCCGGATAAATCCAGAAAACTTCAATTTGAACATTGCAGGGAAATGCTTCACCTCGAATTGTCAAACATAAAACCAAAGCGTATCCTCTTTCTTACCGGAATGAAACACGCCCAGGATTTCCTTTATCTATCAGATTGCTCAGGCCTGGAAGATTGCGTCTGTCCCCTTGGATATTTTAACTATGAATTTGATAAAATAAAAACTGTAGTCTCAGTCCATCCAAAGAAATATAATAGAAAAGTACTTGTTGATTTAATTCTAAAAGGATTCAAATAATATTCATTTGAGAGAAAATGAATAGTAAAAAGGTCTTTTCTCTTTGACAATTGGTCTAAGTTCTTTTACATTTGTTTGAACATGAATCGTTAGTAATCGCAATTCGATTAGCGGATAAAACTTTATTGGGAATAATAGTGTTTATGTATAGATACTCATTCACAATCATTTCGAATTCTTCCCCTAAAATTCACCTACTAGTATAATGCTCTGGGCGTT
This sequence comes from Ignavibacteriaceae bacterium, assembly GCA_031292435.1. Lineage (GTDB taxonomy): Bacteria > Bacteroidota > Ignavibacteria > Ignavibacteriales > Ignavibacteriaceae > Fen-1301. The sequence continues at coordinate 3,357 of JARLHD010000500.1, read as the reverse complement.
TAAAATAGTAAGTCCCACGGAGTACGCAGGACTTAAGAAATAATTCTTCGGCTTATAGCCTTATTGTGTTAAGCTTTCGATGAAAATTTAATCAATAGATTGAAAACTTGCAAGTAAAATATTTAATTAAATAATGGGTAATTAAATGCAAAAAGTTATCGGCATTGACCTCGGCACAAATTCAATTGGTTGGGCTATAAGAGAAATTAACTCTTCTGAAAATCAAATCATAAATAAAGGTGTCCTTACTTTTGATAAAGGAGTGGGTGAAGAAAAGGGTGTTGAAGTTCCACTTGTTCAGAAAAGGACTGAAGCAAGAAGTAAGCGTAGAAATTATCAGGCTAAAAAATACCGCAAATGGGAGCTATTAAAAGTACTAATTCAAAATTCTCCTAAAATGTGCCCTCTTACCATAGAAGAGTTAGATAAATGGAGGAAATATAAAAAGGGTGAGAAAAGAAAATATCCTGATAATAAAGCATTTACAGATTGGCTTAAACTTGATTTTAATTCTGATGGCATAGTTGATTTCGAGAATCCCTATCAGCTTAGAAAAGAAGTTGCAGAACAAAAATTCAATAATCCTCTCATAATTGGCAGAGTATTCTATCATTTGGTTCAACGGCGGGGTTTTAGAGGTCGCGATGAAGAAGAATCCAAAACAATTGCTGAAGGAAGTGAGGCACTTGGTACCATAGGGTCTGATGCCATCCATCAAATAATGAATGCAAATAATTTAACATTAGGAAGTGCACTGTATTTTGATTCAAAGAATAATGGCAAAAGAATAAGAAAACGTTACAGTTTGCGCTCAGATTATGAATCAGAATTAAAATCTATTTGCAAAATGCAGGAGATTGATGAAAGTGGTGATTTATTTAAGAAATTAGAAAAAGCAATAATCTGGCAGCGACCGCTAAGAACTCAAAAAGGAAATGTTGGCAGGTGTACTTTGGAACCTTCTAAACCAAGATGTCCCGTTAGCCATCCTCTTTATGAAGAATATAGAGCTTGGTGTTATATCAATAATATAAAAGTTTCCCCAAAAGATGATCAGGAAAGTAAACCCGAACCTCTTAGTCTTGAACTTAAGCAATTAATCCTCGGAAGGTTATTCTATCGTAAAAGCAAACCCCAGTTCAAATTTGAAGATATCATTAAACTGCTTGACCCCAAACATTCTTTATATAATTTTAATTTTAAGAAAGATTCAACTGTTTCGGGGTGTCCTGTTAGTGCCGGTTTAATGGATATTTTTGCATGTCAGTTAGATCAGATAAAAATTTGGCATTCCACTGATAAAAACAGAGGAAAATCTTATTATGATTATGAGGATATATGGCATGTTCTCTTTTCTTTTGATAGTAAAGAAAAGCTAAATGATTTCGCTATAAAAAAACTAAATCTTGATGAGAAAAAAGTCGATAAATTCACTAAGGTAAGAATTCTACAAGGTTATGCCTCTTTAAGTATAAATGCAATCAATAAAATATTACCATTACTTAAAAAGGGATTTCTTTATTCAGAAGCAGTTTATCTCGCTAATATGCCTAAGGTAATTGGAAGGAAACTTTCTGATTTCGAATCTAAAGCTTTCCTGGAGGGAATCCGGACTTTAATTAAAAATTATAAAAAGGAAAAAGAAGAAATTTCTATTGTTAATGGTCTTATCAATGATTATCTCAACTTACCTTCCGATCAAAAACATGGGAATTTTCACGGATATGTTTTGTTCCAGAATGATATTAAGAAGATTGTGGATAAAATAATTGATTATTATGGCTCCAATTCCTGGTCTAATCTTAATGAGCAGGATCAAAATATTATTATTGCAAGTATTAGTAAAAAATATCTCTCATTCATGCAGTCACCTCGTACAAGAGATATGAGCCTTAATTATTCAAATGTCCCTCGTTTTGACGAACAATTAAATTGTTATTTGATGGAGAATTGGGATGTATGTAGCAAAAAAATAAAACTCCTATACCACCCATCGGAAATTGAAAACTACTCTGCTGCCATAGAAACTGACGGCGTTAAGCATTTAGGCAGCCCTATTCCTGTCAGCCGTGGATTTAAGAACCCTATGGCAATGAAAACTCTTTTTCATCTGAAGAAATTGATAAACTACCTGATTGACCAGAATAAAATTGATGAAGATACAAGAGTCGTTGTAGAAATTGCACGCGAACTGAACGATGCTAATAGAAGAAAAGCCATTGAAAAATGGCAGAAAGATAGAGAAAAAGAAAACCAGGCATTTCGTCAGGAAATAATTGAATTTATAGAATTGACTGGAGCTAATATTGATCCGGATAAAAACGAAATAATTGATAAATATCGCCTGTGGAAAGAACAAAATAGGCAATGTATTTATACAGGAAAAATGATCAGTTCTGTTGACCTTTTTGATGGTAACAAGTTCGATTTCGAACATACTATTCCTGCTGATCTGTCTTTCAATAACGAGTTAAATAATCTTACTATTTGCGATTCAACTTATAATAGGCAGATTAAGCAAAAAAAGATTCCATTTGAATTACCTAATTATGAAAATGATATAATAATAAATGGTATTACTTATCCTGCTATAGAACCTAATCTTAAGTTTATAAAGGATAATGTTGAACATTATTTTAAGCTTGTTGATAATTGGAAAGGACAATCAAAAAGAGCAGCCTTAAAGGATAGAAAAGATTATTGCATACAGCAAAAGCATTATAATCAAATGGAGTTGGATTACTGGAAAAAGAAACTCGATACATTTACAATCAAAGAATATAAATCAGGTTGGCGGAATAGCCAGTTAAAGGACACACAAATTGTCACCAAATATGCTCTTCCATATCTTAAAACTGTATTTAACAAAGTAGATGTACAAAAAGGCACCATAACAGATGCATTTAAGAAGATATATAAAATTGGATTTGAAAAAGATAGAAGTAAACATATTCATCATGCTATCGATGCTGCAACACTTACCCTTATACCAACATCTTCACTCAGGGACAAAATACTCAAGGAACATTTTGAAGCAGTTGAAAATAATTGCAGTTTTCATACTTTGCCTAACGATTGGTCAGCTTTCAATCCTGAAATTATAAGAAATATTGAAGAGACTACCTTAATTAATTATCTGAATCAGGATAGAACTTTAGTCCCGGTTAAAAAAGTAGTGCGGAAACGGGGAAGATCTCAGTTTGTTAAAGAAAAATTACCTGATGGAAAATGGCAATATAAAAAAGATGTAGATGGAAATAGAATACCATTAATTGCAACAGGGGACAGCATAAGGGGTCAATTGCATAAAGAAACTTTCTTTGGTGCTATTAAAGATATTTCGTCTGATTCAGGAGA
>JARLHD010000068.1 GCA_031292435.1 Ignavibacteriaceae bacterium | reverse complement strand
TTGTTTGCGTTCAATTATTGTAGGATTAACAATGTAGTAGAAATATTCTGGATTTCTTACCAGTATATCTGTCAGGTAATTACTGTTTACTGAAACTAATATCAGTATTTCAATATAATGAGGGTATTTAATGCATTCGTTTATGAAAAAAACCTTGTCGAACATTCCTGTAATAATGCGCAGTAGATTTGACTCAGAACTAAAGGTAAAATAATGTAGACCTATCTCATTTTCTATCTGGTAAAAGAATTTATCTAATGTTTCCTCTGGAATATATCCGGCTGAAAACTCCACCGTCTTTTCGATAAATTCCTTCGATAATGTAGATTGTTTGTGGGACACAGCATTATACTTTTTTAATCCACAAATCTAATATTAAATGCCCTTAATTGCATTATTCACAACTATAACTTTACCTCCCTTCAGTTTGCTTTCCTATTTGCCAAATTGCTTTTTGTTAAAGTCTTATATATGTTTAATTATTGGTTCGCGGAAATTGACCAAATCTCTGATTAAATGTTAGAGTTCTGTATGAAGATTTTTTACATAAATCTTTTTCTTTTACTCTCCTCTATTGGATATTCCCAAAATGCCTGTCCCGGTCTTGATTCCATCAACTACTCAAGTCAATGGTACCACACAGTTCAAATTGGTTCCCAATGCTGGTTAAAAGAAAACCTGAATGTTGGGAATATGATTCCTGCAGTTAAAGATCAAATCAATAATGATACAATAGAAAAGTTCTGTTATAACAACGATCCTGCTATGTGCGATATGTACGGAGGTTTGTATCAATGGCGTGAAGCAATGAAGTACACTATGAAAAATGGCGTTAGGGGAATTTGCCCTGTCGGTTGGCATGTGCCTACTAATTATGAATATGATACATTAATAACATACGTGAAAGGTGATGGAAATGCATTAAAACAAATCGGTCAGGGACAAGGAACCAATTCCAGTGGATTCTCGGGCTTGTTATCCGGAATTAATGGATTCACAACATTTACTGATGCAGGGGTTGGTGCTCACTTTTGGAGCAGCGATTTATTTTTTCAATGGGAAACGGGAATTCTTGATGGTAGAAATATAACCATATGGTACGATTCTTTAATAAATCCAATAGCTTATAATGCAGCTTATGGTCTAAGTGTCCGCTGTCTTAAAGATGCTGGAGGACTATTTTTACAAACACCTTTTGGTGGAGAAACCTGGCAGGATGGTTCTAACCATATAATTTCCTGGGGTGGCGATTTAATCGATAAAAAAATCAAGTTAGACTATACAACTGATAATGGAATAAGCTGGTTTGCGATAATAAATTCTACTCCCGCTTCTGATGGAGATTATAATTGGACTGTCTCAAACACACCCTCAAAGAATTGTAAAGTTCGGATTACTGATCTGAATGACCCCAATTCCTTTAGCATAAGTGATTCAGTTTTTACGATTAACCTGGACCCTTGCTCGGGAAAATCCACAGTTCAACAAGGAGATATAAAATATAACACTACAATAATAAATGGCAAATGTTGGCTTAAAGAAAATGTTAACATAGGAACTATGATTTCCGGGAGTCAACTCCCTTCTATTAACGGAATAATAGAAAAATACTGTTATAATGATGATACAGCTAATTGTACAATTTATGGCGGGTTATATACTTATACTGAAATGCAGGAGCCTGATATATGTCCTGCATTTTTTCATTTAGGCAGTATAAACGAACTTGAACAATATGTTCTCTATGATGCAAATTCATTAAAATCAATTGGTCAGGGAACAGGGTTTGGATCAGGTTCCAATACAAGTGGATTCTCTATACTCCTTTCCGGTTTTCGTGGAAGCAATGGTACATTTAATGAACTTGGCAGCTATTCATATTTTATATTTGGTTCGACGGACAGTTATTTTGCTAATTTTATCGATAACAATACCAATGCAATTGGATGGACTCCAACTGTTACACCTGATCTTGGCGGAAGTCTTCGTTGTGTAAGGGATGATGTAGGTCCATTATTACTTAAATCCCCGGCAGGAGGGGAAAGTTGTCAAATTGGAACTACTCAAAAAATAAGATGGACACTCAGTAATGTTCTAAACATCAGGATTGATTATTCAACAAATAACGGAACAAACTGGATTAACATAATTACTTCTACACCAACCTCTTTAGGGAGCTATACCTGGACGATTCCTAATACACCTTCAACAAATTGTAAAGTAAAAATCACTAGCATAAATAGTTCTGACACTAATAGCATTAGCAATTTATTTAGCATTTACCAGGTACCTATCAATCCGTGTCCGGGAATTCCAACAGTTAACTATGCAGGACAAACATATAATACAGTTGTAATAGGAGATCAATGCTGGATGAGAGAAAATCTTAATATTGGGTCTATGATTGATTCAACTCAAAATCAATCAAACAACGGAATAATTGAAAAATATTGTTATAATGATGATTCTATCAAATGCTCAATATATGGTGGCTTGTATCAATGGGATGAAGCTATGCAGTACTTTACAACAGACGGCTCGAAAGGTATATGTCCAACCGGTTGGCATATCCCTTCATTGAACGATTTATCAATATTAAAGTCATCCGCAGGAAATAATTCAATTTCATTAAAAGAAATAGGACAAGGAACCGGTTCAGGGGCAGGAACAAACAGCAGCGGATTTTCAGCGTTATTAGCGGGAATAAGTCGTGGTAGCTTTTATTATTTAAATGTTGCGGGTGATTGGTGGACATCCACAATATATGATTCGTCAGATGCATACAATCTCCAGGTAACAAGCACTACAAACATAATTCAGGGACTTCCAGTTGATATTATGGTAGGTTTTAGTATCAGATGTTTGAATGATTTGACTATTTCTGAATTACCAGTTGAACTAACTTCCTTCACATTTGCTTTAAATGATGATAATGTTTTATTGAACTGGAACACAGCTACAGAATTAAACTCCCTATTATTTGAAATTGAAAGAAAAATTGTAAACAGGATTGAATGGAATGAAATTTCTTCTGTCCCCGCATCATGTAACAGCAGTAAGCCAAAAAATTATACATTTTTGGATAAAAATGTCAGCATAGGCAAGTATAATTATAGACTCAAAATGGTTGACCTTAATGGTTCTTTTAGATATAGTAATATCATAGAAGCAAAGATTTCAACTCCCCTTAAATTTGAGCTCTCAAATGCTTATCCAAACCCTTGGAATCCAAATACAACTATTCGTTATCAAGTGCCAGTTGATATTCAAGTAAAAATAATGATCTTCGACGTTTTAGGAAAAGAAATCAAAACATTAGTAAATGAGAATAAAACTTCTGGTGTGTATGAAGTTATGATTAATAACCAAAATTTAAGCAGTGGAATATATTATTATCAAATGAAGGCAGGAAACTTTGTAGAGACGAAGAAATTTATTTTAATGAAATAATATTTATTCAAGTTTCAACTATAATAAATTAAAGACTGATTCTAAAATAAAAGTGATCGGGAATTGCGGATATAAAAATAATGCCTCGATGTTTATTCCAATGATAATCTCCGCCGTAGATACCTTTCCTTAATATTTAAATTATTTAGTCCGTAATTAGAATTTTTTAGTATTCGAGTTTAAGTAACTCTATATTTTTAAATCAAGAATGTCCAAAGATGCGTATTCTCCTTATATCTTTCCTTCAGTTTATGCCATCTCTTTATTCATTATCAGCAAGATCCCCACCTTTCGATTTTTTTTAGTTTAAATCTGTTTTAAAATAGAATCTTAACAAGTAATCATAACTAAAATTAGGAATATTAAAATGAGTAAGTATATTTTTATTATAATTTCGTTATTTTTATATATGGGGACTCTAACGGCACAGGAATGTTATCCGCATAGATATTATGTTGATAATGATTCTGGGGATGATATTAATAATTCAGGGAAAAAATCATGTGATGGCATAATCCATCCATGGAAAACAATCTCACAAGTAAATTATTATAGCTCATAAACAGGTTTTTCAGTCGGAGATACAATTTCATTCTTCAGTTTGCTTTCCTTCAGTTTGCTTTCCTATTTGCCAGATTGCTTTTTGTTTAAGTCTTATATATGTTTAACTAATGGTCCGCGAAAAATTGAATAATCTCTGATAAAATATTAGAGTGCTTTATGAAGATTTTTTACATAGCTCTCTTTCTTATACTTCCTTCAATTAGTTATTCCCAGAACTCCTGCCCCGGATTAGACTCACTCAATTATTCTGGTCAATGGTACCACACAGTTCAAATTGGTTCCCAATGCTGGTTAAAAGAAAACCTGAATGTTGGCAATATGATACTTGCCATTAAAGATCAATTCAATAGTGATACCATAGAAAAATTCTGCTATAATAATGATCCTTCTATGTGTGATATATATGGAGGTCTGTATCAGTGGCGGGAAGCAATGCAGTATTCTATAAAAATAAAGAACAGGGGGCTTTGTCCAATCGGTTGGCATATTCCTTCCATTTCTGATTTTGATACTTTAATTTCTGCAGTTGGTGGAAACGCTTATGTATTAAAACAAGTTGGTCAGGGCGGTGGAACAAATACAAGCGGATTCTCAGCCATGCTTTCCGGAATAAACGATTATACTTCATTTGGTAATTTGGGATACAACGCAAATTATTGGAGTAGTAATTCTATTTATATTCCAAATGATGATCCTTTTGATGGGGAATATATGGTAATTTGGAACGATAGTGCAGTATTTGCTGGCAGAATATATGATGTTACATTTGGAATAAGTATTAGGTGTTTAAAAGATAATGATGAATTATTGTTACAATCACCTTATGGAATCGAAAGTTGGCAGGTTGGTTCAAGCCATAGTATTTCATGGGGTGGAATCTTAGCAGATAAAAAAATACAGATAGATTATTCAACCGATAATGGTATAAGTTGGCTTAATATTTTAGATTCAACTCCTGCTACTGATGGTAATTACAATTGGACTATTCCTAATACACCATCAAAGAATTGCAAAGTAAAAATAACCGACCTAAATAATCCGAACTCATATAGTATTAGTGACAGTGCATTTAGAATTTATACATCCTGCCCTGGCGGACCCACAGTTTCTCATGGAGGGAAAATATATAATACTATTATGATTGGTAATCAATGTTTGTTTAAGGAAAACCTTAATATAGGAACTATGATCCCAGGTAATCAAACTTCAACAACGAATGGTATATTAGAAAAATACTGTTACAATAATGACACTGCAAATTGTATAAAATATGGTGGCTTATATTCATATTCGGAATTTCAGGAGCCGGACATTTGTCCTGCATTTTGGCATATTGAATCCTACCCCTTAGAATACATTGCAAACTATGTAATGCATGATGGAAATTCATTAAAAGCGGTCGGTCAGGGATCGGGTTTTGGAACTGGGACAAATACGAGTGGTTTTTCAGGTATGTTGGCAGGAACCACATGGGGAAGTGGCACTTTTAGGTTTCTTGATACAACTGCCGATTTTCCTTGGAATTTTCCTGCATTTATTGGCACCGACTATATTGATAACTCAAGTAGTATAATTACTTCAATTGATCATTTTGGCACAAGTGGCAGCATTCGTTGTGTCAGGGATGATATAGGCCCATTATTATTAAAATTTCCTCTTGGAGGTGAACAATGGAAGGTGGGTTCAACTCAAAAAATAAGCTGGTCACTGAGTAATGTCATAAATATCAAAATAGACTATTCAGTTGATAACGGTTCAAATTGGATCAACATAATTCCATCTACTCCAACTTTAGCGGGTATCTTTAGCTGGACTATCCCAAATACTCCATCCAATAACTGTAAAATTAGAATTAGCAGTGTCAATAATCCGGATACAAACAATATAAGTACCAATACTTTTAGAATTTACCAGGTTACATCTGCTTCCTGTCCTGGAAATCCAACTATTGTTTACGGTAAAGAGACATACAATACTATTGCAATTGGGGACCAATGCTGGCTAAAGGAAAATCTTAATATTGGCACCATGATAGATGGTACTCAAAATGATTCTGATAATGGGATAATTGAAAAATATTGCTATAAAAATGATACAGCTAATTGCACTGCATATGGGGGTTTTTATCAATGGAATGAAGCTATGCAGTATAATACAATAGAAGGAACAAAAGGGATATGCCCATCAGGATGGCATATTCCAACAAATAATGATTTTACTGACCTGATGACAGCTGTAAACAATAACGGGAATGACTTAAAGGATCTGGGACAAGGTTCAGACTTGGGAGCAGGAACAAATGCTAGTGGGTTTTCAGCAATACTATCGGGTTTTCGTCAAATAAATGGTTCATTTTACCCTACAGGTTATATTACTAGTTTCTGGAGTTCTACAATGGTGGATTCTACGAAGTTTTTTGGTATCAATCTGACAAATTATGACAATTCTGTTACTCAAGGGGGAAATGTTTCAGTTGGATATGGTTTTAGTGTCCGTTGTATCAATGATAGTTCTATCTCTTCTTTGCCTGTTGAACTAACTTCATTCACTTCCTCAGTAATAAATAACAATGTAAATATAAACTGGAAAACTGCTACAGAAACTAACACCTCTTCATTCGATATCGAAAAGAAAACACTATACAGTAATACCTGGAATAAAATTGCCTCAGTAAAAGCATCTGGCAACAGCACTTCGCCCAAACAATATTCGTATACTGATAAATACGTAAATACCGGGAAATACAATTACCGTCTTAAAATGGTTGACCTCGATGGTTCCTCTAAGTACAGTAATATAATTACAGCGGAAGTTGCTCCTCCTGCTAAGTATGAATTATCTAATGCATACCCAAATCCCTGGAATCCTACAACCACTATCCGTTACCAGGTTCCTGTAAATATCCTTGTAACAATAAAAATATTCGATGCCCTCGGAAAAGAAGTGACTACTTTAGTAAACGAAGTAAAACCCGCCGGAAGCTATGAAGTCACACTTAATGGAAAGAACCTTGCCAGCGGTGTTTACTACTACCAAATGAAGGCAGGAAATTTTATAGAAACTAGGAAGATAACTTTGGTTAAATAAGGAAAATCTTCCCGAGGTAAGGATTATTATTATTTGCATTTTCTTTTTAGATATTGTAAACACATTAAAAGATTGTAATTTAATTATTTACGACTTGTTCGATAGAGATTTAAAAAATATGTTCGGGAATTATAAATTTGTAGAATATAGTCAAGATGTTTTCTTCCAAGACAATCCCCCATGATAATTAATTTCCTTTAATTATTTCAAAATATTTTAGTCTTCCTTTCAAAAAATAGTTGGTTCTAAAGTACCTTAAACTCTTTTCTTGTAATTTTCAAAAGGAAAAAGAATGATGACTTTGTTCCTACCATTCTGTTATCTTCAAAGAATTCTCATGCTTCATTCAATTAGAGCAAGAGCCCCAACTTTATTAACAAATCGAATATAATATCCCATTATTTTAAACATTTTTAAATGAACAAAACGGTCAAGAAAATCAAATTAAATAGTTCAAGTTCTAACAATAATTTTATTTAAATAATAAATAAGGATAGCAAAATGAAAAATTTAATTTTATCTATAATGATATTTTTATCATACTTAGGGAATACGAATGCAACTACATATTATGTCGATTATACAAATGGTCATGATTACAATTCAGGTCTTTCGGAAGAATTAGCTTGGCAAACTGTAGAAAAAGTAGATACAGCTAGCAATAGTAATTCAAAAGGGATATTAAATCCTGGTGACCAAGTCCTTTTTAAAAGAGGATGTAGATGGTATCTTAGCACTGCTTCTCTACTTCCAGAAAGAAGTGGCAGTTATGGCTCCCCAATAATATATGGTGCATACGGTACGGGAGATTTACCTGAAATTGATGGCAATTATACCATTGATTATTGCCTTAACCTTAATGGTCCGGGGGGATCAAATGATTCTCCTACATTAACCTATATCCAGATTCAGGATATGAAATTCACTCATGGTGGTTATAATGTAAATATATGGGATTGTGCTAATATCTCTATTATAAATTGTGAAATGGATAATAATTATGGTCTCCATAGTATTACAGGATATAGTGTTAATATTTATATAGGACAAGGGTCGAATGTGACTGTCGATCATTGTACCATTACAAATACGGCGATTATCAATAATGGAGGCAGTGGAGAATGTATCTATCTAGATGGAGTTGATAATGCTATTGTTGAAAATACGCTTATTGATGGAGGTCGAAGTGGAATAAGAATCGGGTTTGGAAACCTAGTAGGTAACTGGCCCTTACATACTGATAATTTGACTGTATGTTATTGCACTGTAAAAAATCAGTCTTTTGATTGTATAGATGATGATGGCGCTGTAAACTCGCAATTTTATTATAATTTATTCGAATCCATTAACAGCTCAACAAATACATATCATGATAATCTATATATATTTTCTCCTCCAAGTTATACAGCATATGTACCAAACCATAATTCATATTATAATAACACATTTATTACCCATAGCAATTATCATTATGTATATACAATTGAAATTAACACTGGAACTGCAACAGCAAATAATCTAACATTTAAGAATAATTTAATTTATAATGACAAAGCAAATGATGATCATGAAGGTCTTATCTTCCTCAATCATACAAATCCTTCTAGCACTTGGGCTTTTGATAATAATATTTATTTTCTTACAGGGCTGGGATATGATTATGCATGGTTACCAGATTATTCCTCAAATACAACACCACTTTATAGTTTTGCCGATTGGCAAAGCTATGATTCATATAACTATGATGCAAATAGTAGCTACCAAAATCCATTATTCGATTATTCAAATGGCACTTATTCACTTTATTATAACAGCCCTGCTCTTTTAGTAGGAATTGGGCTAAACCTTCCTTCACGAGATATATTGGGAAATTATGTGGGCAATCCCCCTGATCTTGGTGCTTACCAGAATTCAACTTACTGGCAAGGACAAATTTCTGGTTCCCTCAGTATGGGTGGTAGTGTTGCAGTAACCGGAGACTTAACTTTAACTTCAGGTACATTGAGTTCACAAAATGCAATAATAAAGGTTGCAACCGGAGCAAATATTACTATCAATGGAACACTTCAGGCATCAAATTGTACTTTCCAACCTTTAGGCACTGACTATTGGGGAACTTTAACAATTGATGGGGTCGACACTTATCAATCAACTGTGAATTACTGTACACTAAACCATGGAAGTGGAATAGAATGTAAAAACGGAGCGGATATCAGTATTAATAATACAACTTTTGATACATGCAGTACAGGAATTTATATTTACAATTCCCAGCCATCTATTTCTGATAATACAATTCGGGAACCCCTGAATAATGGAATTTGCATAGATGCATCAGGGCTTTCGCCTGATATAGAACGGAATACATTTATAAAAACAAACAATCCATTGGGTTCTTTTTTACCGCATTCCGGCATATACTCTTATAACTCAGCTATTCAGTTCATTTCATATAATAATATAAGCGGTTTTGATTACGGTCTTTTGAGCAGTAATGGATGTTGGACTCTTTTGAATAATTTACCTGCAAATTCTTGTAATAATATTATAACAAACAATAATATAGGTATCGAGACAGATGACTACAGTTTAACCTGTGGATGGATCAATCCCAGTAGGTCGTCAAATATAATTTCTAGTGAACCTGAATTTAACAGCATACATAATAACACACTTTTTGATATCTCTACAACTTATTATAGTAGATTATTTTCCTGGGATGATTATTTGGGAGACACCCCTCAGTTGAATAATGATGCTACATCACAAAATTATATTTTTGATCCTCTATACTCTTCACCCTGTGATGAACAGAATCATAAGTGTACAAATGACAATATTTATGCTAGCAATAGTAGTTTAAGTGATACTGGATCAAATAGCTTATTATTGGGACTATTGTATGAGAACCAAGGGAAAATTGATAATGCCATCAGTTTTTATAAGGGGCTTATACAAAATGATATTTTTCCGGAATTGGCCCTTTCAAAACTTGCATCTATTAGACACAAGTTTTCAAGACCAGAAATTACCACATATCTTGAAAATCTAATAACCAACGATCAGGTACTTCATGCTAAAATTAAAAAACAACTGGCGGACATATATTTACAGAATAACAAATTCGAACAGGCTATTACAGCTTATAATGATGTCATCAATAGTTCAACGGCATGCAGCAATGACTGGATAAATGCAAAATTTGAAAAATTATTTGCTTGCTTGAATGTGAGGAAAGATTTTCAAACTGCATCAACAATATTCTCGGAATTAAAAGGAATGAGTTTAGTAGATTCTTCGTTCCTGATGAGATTGGAAATTGCCGGTGAACTTATAAATCATGCTAATAAGCTTAACAAGGGTAAGAGTATTGGAAAAAGCAACAATAATATTCCTACAGAATATACATTATTCCAGAACTTCCCGAACCCTTTCAATCCTGCAACTACAATAAGATATCAAATCCCTAAACCGGGTATAGTAACACTGAAAATTTTTGATATTCTTGGAAGAGAAGTTGCAGCTCTGGTAAATGAAAATAAGATAGAGGGAAGTTATGATTATACTTTTAATGCATCCAGGTTCCCCAGCGGAGTATACATATATCAACTCCGGGTTAACGATTATGTATTCAGCAAGAAAATGCTTCTAGTGAAATAATTAATTAATGAAACTTGAAAAAAGCCGTTAGTGAAAACTAATGGCTTTTTTTTATTAGTCGTTTATTTCACGGTTTGCCAACATAAATAAAAATTCCCCAACCCTTTTCCTTTTATACCATCCTTTCTATAATTTTAACGTTATTCTTGAGTTATTAGAATTCGTTAATAAATACAGGTAAAGAAATTGTTCTATATCTGGTCAACCCTTCCCATCCTTAGTTATTCTAAGGTCATTACTTACCCATAGAGCAAGTATAAAGCAAGTATAAAGCGACTTTTAAGCGACTTGGGTAATTTGGGTTTAACTATTCGATATGCAAACTCACCCCCTTTTCCCCCTTAGATTTCCAGCCTGTCTCAGAAAAAAAGTACCCCTCTATTAAT
>JARLHD010000499.1 GCA_031292435.1 Ignavibacteriaceae bacterium | reverse complement strand
TAAAGGATTCCCTCGGGGAGTTTAACCCTATATGTCCAAAAAACTATTAGTTTTTTTTCTTCTTATAAGCCTGGGCAGTATTTCTGCCCAGAAGTATTCGGGTAAGTTAAACCCGTTTCCTCTTAAATCTTCTAAGACGGTATTTAATGGCGACACATTAAGAATTCTTGCTGTGATGGTTAATTTCCAGGAAGATAACGATGCCTCTACTTTCGGCACTGGGAAATTTGGTTCTATATATACTCAGAATTACGGGGATAAAATATTAGACCCCCTTCCTCATGATACGTCGTATTTTAAGTCTCACCTTAAGTTTGCCCAAAACTATTTCAGAAAAGTATCTAATGGTAAATTGAATATTACTTATAATGTCCTCCCTGATACACTTACTGTCTCAAAGGTTATGAAGGACTATACTACTATTAGCACCTCTACTGACTTTTCTCCTCTTGGAAACTTTGCTGCTGAAGTCTGGACTTTAGCAGGTCAGCATTATACAAATGTGGATTTTAGTGGATATGATCTCTTTATAGTTTTCCATGCGGGTGTCGGAAGGGATTTAACTCTTCCCGGCAGTCTTGGAAATGAAAAGGATTTGCCTTCTGTATTCCTTGGGCTGGATGCTCTTAAAAAAATATATGGTTCTTCTTTTACCGGGTTTACTGTCCCCGGTGGAAGTGCACTTATTACAAATAGTTTAATACTCCCGGAAACAGAGAACAGGGAAGTCTCTAATTTCGGTCAGACAGCTTTGTTCCAGATTACTATAAATGGTCTCATTACCGCAAGTATCGCAAGCTATCTTGGATTACCCGATCTGTTTGACACTAATACCGGGTTAAGCGCGATAGGCAGATTTGGACTGATGGATGGTCAGGCAATCTTTTCATACAGTGGTTTATTTCCTCCTGAACCTTCTGCATGGGAAAAGATTTTCCTTGGCTGGGCGCAACCTGTAACAGTTGCTCCCGGTGTTTATAATATAAATCTGGTGTCTAAATTAGCTGCTTCTTTGGCAGATACTGTGATATTAAAGGTTCCGATAAACTCATCGGAGTATTTCCTTGTGGAAAACAGGGAAAGAGATGTAAATGCAAATGGTTCTGTTTTAACAATCCAGGTGGGCGGTCAGTCAATAACAAAAACGTTTGACAAAGATACTGATGGATATTATTCCTTCGCTGTTGATTCTGTCTACGGAGTTGTTACTGATGTCGATGAATATGATTGGAGTCTTCCCGGCTGGATAACCGATACTTCAGATTATAAAGGCGGTATTTTAATTTGGCACATTGATGATAATGTGATAAATGCTAAGATAGCCACTGACCAGATTAACACCGATATTAATAATAGAGGTGTCGAACTTGTCGAAGCTAATGGTGTAAAAGAAATTGGGCAAAAATTTACAGATATATTTGGAGACCTTGTTATCGGTGAAGGTTCCTACGAGGATTATTTCTTTAGTGCTAACCCCGGAGTTATTTATAAAAACAGATTTGATAAAGATAGTCGTCCTAATAGCAATACTCATTCTGGTGCCAATAGTCTTATTGCAATGTCAGGATTCTCTAACTCAGCTAATAAGATGAGTTTTAATCTTGCCTACGGTGACTCAGTCATAAAACCTGTGTTCGCAGATTCAATTCCTAATCTATCTATTAATTTTACCAGGATGACTTCTACAGGAAAAAGAATATTCGTAGCAAATGAGAATAATCTTTTTGCTTCTGATAATTATGGTAATCTCATATCAGTTCCTATATCTCTGTCAGACTATAAGCCTGCTTCTATATTTATAGATTCAGTCGATTTTGTATTCGGGGTTAAAGATTCCTTTATAACAATAGCTCGCTATTCAGCAGGCTCTTCTGTACCCGTTATTCAAACTACTAATGTTCATAAATTATTATCTTGCTCACCTGTTATACGTACTAATGGAACACAGAAAGAATTACTTGTCGGGACTGATGGAGGATATATACTTGTTTATAATATCGATCCTTCCCTCCCAACCGGAATTGAATCAACTGCTGCGATGTATTGGGGTAATACTTCATTTTTCATTAACAGTATAGATGCTGATAATAATTACATAGCGGCTAAACTTTCTTCAGATCTTCATACTTCTGGCCCAATTACTATAATAAATGATAATCAAAAATCCATTACAATAAATGATGTTATTAGTCAAATGTCATTAACAAAATCTCATGGTAATTATACAATAGTTGCTTTGGGAAATTCAGGGTTTTATCTTATCTCTAATGGTATCCTTATCAGGAAAATACCTCTGTTTGGTACGATAAATTCATTTGCTCTTGCTGATCTAAAAAATGATGGAGATAATTATATAATTTATTCTTTAGGCAATCAGGTTCATGCTATTAACTTAACTGGGGCTGAAGCTGTTAATTTTCCTTTCACTAATACTGATAGCCGGAACTTTACTGGTACTCCATTAACCTCCGATTTTGAAGGAGATAATAAGTCTGAAGTTATTGCATATACAGAGGATGGAAGAATATTCGCTATTGACGGAGGAACGGGTAAAGTAGTCACAGGCTTTCCTATATCCTCAGGAAAAATGATTTTGGCTTCTGTCATATATAATGATAATGGTAAGACTTCATTGGCAGTCATTGATTCTGCTAAACATTTTTACGGCTGGCATATCGGATCAACTGCGGGTACTCCTTACTGGGTTGAACAAGATGGCAATAATATGAATAGCTCTTTTGTGGCAGGTGCTGTTGCGACTAATTATGTGAATGAATTTTTCCCCAAAGGTAAAGTCTATAATTACCCTAATCCCGTTTACAATGGACAGACCTCGATCCGTTATTATGTATCAGAGGATTCTAAAATAAATATTAAAATATTTGATCTTGCCGGTGATTTTGTAGCCGAACTCAATAATAATGCGCAGGGCGGATACGAAAGTGAAACTGTCTGGAAAGTAAATAATATCCAGAGTGGTATTTACCTTGCCCGCGTTGAAGCAATAGGGTCGAGTGGTAAAACAGAAAGTAACATCATTAAAATTGCAGTTGTTAAATAAATCTGCTATCCTTTTTCCTTTTAATCGGATTCTATGAAAAAATTGATATTCGTTTTCTTATTAGTATATACAGGTATATCCTTACCGCAGTTTACTGATTTCCATCCCGAACTTCAATGGTATACTATAAAGGGAAAACACGTTCAGGTGCATTTCCATGAGGGTGCAGAAAGGACTGCCGAAACTGTTTGTAAAATAGCAGACGAAGTGTGGGGTCCTATTACTTCACTATACGAATATGAACCGGAGACTGTTCATTTTGTTATTAAAGACCTTGATGATTATTCTAATGGTGCAACCTATTTCTTTGATAATAAGATTGAGATTTGGGCAAGTGCGCTTGATTATGATCTGCGTGGTGCCCATAACTGGCTAAGGAATGTAATATCTCATGAGTTTACTCATATGGTGGAGATACAATCCTCCATGAAAGCGACAAGAACTCTTCCTGCTGTATTCTTCCAGGTTCTTAATTATGAAGCTGAAAGACGCCCTGATATCCTCTACGGTTATCCAAATTTTGTTGTCTCCTATCCTATCGCCACATTGAATATGCCTGCATGGTTCGCAGAGGGAACTGCACAGAATATGAGATCTGATTTTGATTATGATAACTGGGATACTCATCGTGATATGATTCTCCGTTCTTATGCGCTTGATAATAATATGCTTACCTGGAATGAAATGGGTGAATTCGGTAAGACAAGTCTTGGGAATGAATCTGTTTATAATTCTGGATTTGCTTTAACAAGATATCTGTCTCAGAAATATGGAGAAAATACTTTAAAGGAAATATCTAGAGCTTTGGGTAAGCTTGGAAATTTTACTATTGATGCTGCTTTTAAAGATGTTCTTGGTAAAGATGGGAATGAGATATATAATGAGTGGAAAACATATGTTACTGAGAGTTATAAAAAACGGATTGCCAAAGTTCAGTCGGACGTTGTACAGGGTGATGAGGTCGGTAAAGTAGGGTTTGGAAACTTTTATCCTGTCTTTTCACAGGACGGAAATAAAGTATTATATGTATCTAATAAAGATGCTGATTATTTCAGTCCTTCCGGTGTTTACCTTTATGACCTTATTACTAAGAAAGAAGAACTTATTGTTAGTAATGTAAGATCTACTGTAACTTGGATTCCCGGGACAAATAAAATTGTATATGCTAAAATTGGGGATGATAATCCAAACTGGTATAATGTACATGATCTTTATGTCTTTGATATTGATACAAAAAAAGAAACAAGACTGACATTTAATTCAAGAGCCAACCAGCCCTCAGTCTCTAAAGATGGTAAAAAGATAACCTATATATTTCAAAAAGATGGTACAACAAACCTTGGCATTGTTGATATAGATGGTAAAAATTTTAAGCAGCTGACTGCATTCAGTAATGGGGAACAAGTATATAATCCTTCTTTTTCAAATGACAATTCATATATAGTATTCGATTATTCATATCATCAGACAAGGGATATCGCCCGGATAAACAGTGACGGTACAGGATACAAGATTCTTATAGGTAAAAGCAGCGATGACAGGAACCCCGTAATTGATTCCAAAGGTAATATGATCTACTCTTCTGATGAAACAGGGATATTTAACCTCTATTATTTGGACATGCAGACAAATGAAAAGAGGCAGCTTACCAATGTTATCGGCGGTGCCTATATGCCGGATATAAATAAGAATGGCGACATAACCTATGCCGGCTATACATCACAGGGATATAAGATATTCTATCTGCCCAAATCAGAACAGGTCAATATCGATACTTCTAAGAAATATGAATGGATCAATAGTCCGCCTTTGGGAAAAGATAATCCAAAGGGGGATATGGCTAAGTTTAATCTCGATAAGCTTAGGAACTTTAATGATTATGATATTCCTGATTATAAGAAAGAAAAATATACAGGTGTATTTTCTAAACTTACCTTCTTTCCGGTAATCAGGTATGATAACTATAGTACGTCAAATAATTTTATTGATAAGATAAAACCCGGTGTTTATATTACCTCAAATGATATGCTTAACAGGTATAGTATTTTTGCAGGAGCATCCATCAATGAAAGGCTGGAAAGGGATTTGTTTCTTATATTTGAATATAAAAATAAATTGCCTTTGCTTTTCGATCTTGGCCTTAAGCCTGAATTAAGTCTGGAATTATATAATATCTCAAGAACATCATCTCAGAGTGACAGCATAGGTGATGATATCATACCTATTGATATCTCTTATAACCTGTTTGAAGTTGACCTGGCTGCTACACATAGGATATTTAGTAGAAACCAGAATATTGAATTCAGGTATATATTCAGCAGATACTCGGCTTTAATTGGCAGCTATATTATTCCAAGCATACAGGTGCTTGAACCTGCATTTGATGACACTTATCTGATCAGCAGCGATTTCCAGGTAAAATACAATTTTGATTTGTTAATGCCATATAAGGATTCAGAGATAAGCCCAATCGGTTCCCAGGTTGAACTGAAATATAATTATGAGATTAATAGGTTCAATAATTCAGGTAGTTACTCAATAGATCAAAGTGGGAATTTGGTTGCCGATTATAATCCATTCAATTTTCACAGGCTGGAGCTGAATATAAAATCTTATATCCCGTTATGGCTGGGTCATACCATTTCTGCACAGGTTCGTTTAGGGAATATATTCGGTCCAACTGTACCTGATTTCTTTAATTTCTATCTCGGCGGACTTGTTGGAATGAAAGCATATCCATTTTATTCTGTAAGTGGAAATAAAGTAGGGTGGCTTAACCTTACTTATCGTTTCCCTTTGTTCCGGAATATCGATACAAGGATCGGGCAGCTTTATGTTGATAAAATATTCATGTCCTTCTACGGCGATCTTGGTAATGCATGGAACGGAAATAAAATACCCGGCATTAGTGATTTTAAGAAAGGTGCGGGAACTGAAGTTAGAATGGAAATGAGTTCTTTTTATTTATTCCCTACTATGGTATTCTTTAATGCTTCCTATGGTTTTGATAAAGTCGATCTTTTAATCAGGGGGCAGGACTTTACTTATGGCAAAGAATGGCGGTTCTATGGGGGAATTCTGTTCAGTTTCGATTTTTAATTTAATGTAAGGAGGTTATTATGAATTTACGGTTCTTATTAATTACTTCGGTTCTTTATGCTGTAAATATTTTACCTCAGACAAATCAGCTTACTGGAAGTCTTTCTGCAGATTCTCGTATTGTCTTAAATTCCTATACGGATAATATGGTTATCCAACCATCTTTTGTATCCTCAGGAGATAAAAAATCGTTATTAGTTGCTGGTATTCTTTCAGGTGTTGTCCCGGGTGCCGGTGAAGTTTATATAGGCGGTACTACTAATTATATTAAGGCAGGAGCCTTTGTTCTTATTGAAGCTATTTCGATCTACTATGGAATCAGTTACAATAAGAGAGGCGATGCTCAGACAAACTATTTTCAAAACTTTGCAGACCAAAGATGGAGTGTCGTAAGATATGCACAATGGATAAATGATAATACTAATGGATCAAAAGTTACCATTTATCCTGCCGATGCACAGCATCCTACTCCATGGTCGCAGGTGGACTGGGCAAGTCTGAATGCAGCTGAAAATGCAATAGGAGCCACTGGATTTACACATATGCTCCCTCCTCATGGTGAGCAGCAGTATTATGAATTAATAGGTAAATATCCTCAATACGCTAGAGGATGGGAAGATGATAATAATCCTTCTGATCTCGCCAATCCTGATTATATAACACCTGAATTCCACTGGTACTCGGAGATGAGAGGGGATGCTAACCAGCTTTATAAGGTATCTTCAAGAGGTGTAGCAATCATTTATATTAATCATTTTTTAAGTATTCTTGATGCTATCTGGAGTTCTGCTTCCTACAATAAGAATCTGGCAGTAAATATAAGTTATGATCGGGTAAATCTGGGTTTTGTAGAGGATTATAATCCTACATTACACATAAAATATAACTTTTAATAAACCGGTTTATTTCGTTCATTCTTTTAACTATTTTTATCCTATGAAAACATCTATCGTAGTTATTGTCGGAAGACCCAATGTGGGAAAATCCACTTTATTCAACAGGCTTGTCGGCAGAAAAGAAGCTATTGTACATGACCTAAGCGGGGTAACCAGAGACCGTAATTATGGCGAAGTTGAATGGGCAGGAAAAGAATTCCAGCTTATTGATACTGGCGGGTATGTTCCGCATTCTCCTGATTTGTTTGAAACTGCGATTAGAGAACAGGTTCAAATAGCTATTGCTGAGGCTGATGCTGTACTTTTTCTTGTGGATGTTAAAGCCGGATTAACTGCATTTGATATAGAAATAGGCAGGATATTAAGAAGTTCAAACAAAAAATTCTTTCTGATTGTTAATAAGGTTGACTCTGAGAAACTTGAACCCGGTGTTGCAGAGTTTTATTCTCTTGGAGTTGATAAGGTATATGATATCTCCGCTGTTGCCGGAAGAAAAATAGGTGACCTGCTTGATGATATCACTGCCGATATGCCTGTCATTGAAGATGAAGAAGAGGGGAGCTCTAAATTAAAGATAGCTGTAGTAGGAAGACCAAATGTAGGTAAATCCTCCCTTACAAATGCTTTGTTGGGAGAAGACAGAAGCATTGTGACCAATATCCCAGGAACTACAAGGGACAGCATAGATTCTATATTGAAATATTACGGGCAGGAAATAACTCTTATTGATACAGCAGGACTAAGAAAAAAAAAGAAGGTTGAAGAGAATATTGAGTTCTTCTCAACTATCAGAACATTAAGAGCAATAGCTGAATGTGAAGTGGTAATTATTCTTGTAGATGCACAGACAGGTATTGAGAAGCAGGATCAGAAGATTATTGATGAGGCAGTTAACAGGAGGAAATCAATCATACTCGCAGTGAATAAGTGGGATTTAATTGAAAAGGATACTAATACTGCTCGTAAGTTTGAGGTTGCAATAAAAGATAAGATGGGTTCAATTGACTATATACCGGTTGTATTTATTTCTGCGCTTACCAAGCAGAGAATTTATAAACTGATAGATATAGCAATTGAAGTATTCAAGGAGAGAAAGAAACAAATTTCTACAAGCGAACTTAATGAATCAATTCTTCCGGAAATTGAAAGGAATCCACCGCCTTCCACTGCTACCGGGAAAGAAGTAAAGATTAAATATATTACACAGGCAAAAGGAAGCTATCCTGTTTTTCTGTTCTTTTCAAATTATCCTAAAGAAATTCCTGAACATTATAAAAGATACCTGGAAAAGCTAATTAGACGTAAATTCGGATTTAATGGAGTGACTATAATATTAAGCTTTAAGGTAAAATGAGGAAAGGAGAAAAAATAATAATAGTCGGGGGGAATGCAGCAGGACCTGCGGCAGGAGCTAAAGCTAAGCGGGTAAATCCTGATGCAGAAGTTATTTTATTTGAAGCCGGTGATTATATATCGACAGGTACCTGCGAAATACCCTACGTCCTGTCAAATGAAATTAAAAATACTGAAGATATTATTTTCTTTAATGTTGACCGGTTTTATGCTCAGAAAGGGGTGAAGGTTTATGTTAATCATTTTGTTGAGGAGATAAATACAAGGGAGAAGATTGTAAAAGCCAGGAACTTAAAGGATAATTCAATTGCTGATTATAACTACGATAAATTAATACTTGCCACCGGTTCAACTGTAAAGAAAGAAAGCTCATTAAAGGATGCAGAGAATAGTTTTACTCTAAAGACAATATCCGATCTTGTACACATCAGGAAATATATTGAATTTAATAAGGTTAGGAATGTAGTAATAATAGGATCAGGGTATATAGGGCTTGAAACTGCAGAAGCTTTAGTAAATCTTGGATGCAGCAGTGTTTCACTAGTTGAAAAAGCAGCAATGCCTTTTCCCTCTGCTGAACCTGAAATACAAGCACTTATTAAAGAACTTCTTATTAAATATAATATTGATTTCTATCCAACCGCTGAAATAAAACCTGTATTTAATAATAATAAAATTAACGCAGTTAATATAAATGGCAGGGCTGTAGCAACTGATCTTGTTATAAGTGCAATAGGGTTTTCTCCAAATATATATCTTGCTGTTAAGGCAAACCTTAAATTAGGTACAACGGGGGCTCTAATGGTAGATACGAGACTGCGGACATCAGATTTCAATATATACGCAGCCGGCGATCTGATTGAAGTTACTGACTTTGTAACCGGACGTCCTGTTTATATTCCCTTTGCATCTTATGCATACGAACATGGGCATATCGCCGGTGAAAATGCTGCCGGGGGAAATGTATCAGTCTCACCGGTAATCAAAAATTCAGGCTTACGGTTATTTGATAAATATTATGCATCTGTGGGAATGACAACAAATGAGGCTGAAGGAAGCAAAATATTAATTCAATCAGTTACTGATATACAAGCTGATATTGCTTCTGTTATGCCGGGAGCCGGGAAAGTATTCGGAAAGATTGTATTCGAAAGACTTGGCAGCCGGATATTGGGCGCTTCCTTTTTCGGCGGTAGGGAAGTGGAAGGTTTTGTTAACGTTGTATCAACACTTATTAAGCTGAAACAGCCCGCTCACTTGCTTGCTGAATTAAATTATATATATACTCCTCCGCTGTCACCACTTAAGAACCTGTTATCATCATTAGGAAAGAAAATCAAGTCTATAAAAAAATAGGATTTCTATGAAATCAACATTTGAGAACTTTACCCTGATTGACCATCCACTGATAAAAAGAGATGTTACTATTCTAAGAGATGAAAAAACCACTCCCGAGTTGTTCAGGGGTGCCGTACATAGGATCTCCAATATTCTTGCGGTTGAAATTGGTAGAAGCTTTAAAATATCTGAGACAACTGTTGAGACTCCGCTTGAAAGAACCGCCGGATATCAGTTAGTCCAGGAAGTTGTTTTGGTGCCTGTTTTGAGAGCAGGACTTGGAATGGTATCCGGGTTCCTGGAAATTATTCCTGATGCTAAGGCAGGTCATATTTTATTACAGCGGGATGAAGTAACACTTAAGCCGGTTGGTTATTATTATAAGACACCGCGCAATATTGATAATTCAACTGTGATACTGCTTGATCCAATGCTGGCAACAGGAGGAAGTGGTTCGGAGGCAATTAAATATCTTAAAGATCACGGAGCTAAGAACCTTGTATTTGCATGCCTTGTAGCTGCGCCTGAAGGGATCACAAAGCTGATGAATGATCATCCGGATATAAAAATCTATGGTGCCGCATTGGATAGGGAATTGAATAATAAGGGATATATCCTCCCCGGATTAGGGGATGCCGGTGACAGGACATTTGGTACCTTATAGTAAAATATTCATTATTGTATTGTTTACAGTTTCTGTGAATATATATTCACAGGACTTCCCGGACAGAAACGTAAATAACCTCCTTAGATCGGGGATTGATAATATAATAAATCAGAATTATAATCAGGCAAAGACAGAATTTGAAACCTTGAATGATAGATATCCCGCGTTACCCCTTGGAAAGATTTATTTGGCTGCAACGGAGATTGCAAGGTCATATGATTATGGTGTGGAATATAACGGTGATGAAATTTCGAAATACCTTAATTCTGCCCGGGATCAATCAGAAAATTTATTAAATAAAAACCATGATAATATCTGGAATCACTATTTCTTAGGTCTTGCAGAAGGATACATTTCTTATTATGAGGGGCTGAATGGCAGCTGGATTACTTCTCTTAAGGAAGGAATAAATTCTGCTTCTAATTTTGAAGAGTGTTTGAAAATGAATCCTGAATTTATAGAGGCTTACTCGGGTCTTGGTAATTATAAGTACTGGAAAAGCAGTAAAACAGGGTTCCTTAACTGGCTTCCATTTGTTCATGATGATAGGGAGGAAGGAATTAAATATCTTAAGAGGGCAGTTGAAAAATCTTCATATAATAATTACCTCGCTATAAATTCACTTATCTGGATTTATATAGATAAAAAGAATTTTGATAGCGCTGTACATATTTCAGAGAAAGCTCTGGGGGAATATCCTAAAAGCAGATTTTTCAAATGGGGACTGGCCAGGGCATTAGAAGATTTAGACAGATCAATGGCAATAAACAATTATTATGAGATTCTGAATTCCTACACAAATCTGAATAGTATGAATCATTATAATGAAATTATTCTGAAGCACTTAAT
>JARLHD010000498.1 GCA_031292435.1 Ignavibacteriaceae bacterium | reverse complement strand
TTAATTAAATCTGTTATTTAATGCCATATTTATGCTAACAATATTAACTAAATCACGCCTAAAATTCCGTAGATAAGATATTTTGATACATTAAATTTACTTTCTTTTGCTTCATAAAAAAGGAGTTTATCATGATTGCAATTCAAATTAATTCTTTTGATGGATACAAATCTTTATTATTTAATGAGTATTTCCCTAAACCATTTCCTAAACCCGACCAGGTTCTTGTGGAAGTTTATGCCGCCGCTCTTAATCCCGTTGATAAATCAATTGCCCAGGGCTATTTGAAAGATATGATTCATCTTCCTGCAACTTTAGGAGGGGATTTTTCCGGAGTAATTACTGAAGTTGGATCTTCAGTTTCCGATTTTAAAGTGGGGGATAAGGTATATGGACAAGCGATTATTTTGAACGGCGGTTCCGGAACATTCGCCCAGTTTGTTGCTGCCAATGCCGCCAATATTGCCGTCCAGCCGGACAAAATCAGTTTTGCCGAAGCTGCGTCTCTTCCGCTTGCCGGCGCCAGCGCTCTGCAGGCAATTGAAGGACATATTCAGCTTATGCAGGGACAAAAAATTCTTATTCACGGAGGCGCAGGAGGCATTGGCTCACTTGCTGTTCAGATTGCCAAAGTCCATGGCGCTTTTGTTGCCGCTACTGCAGCCGCTAAGGATAAAGATTATGTTAAAAACCTTGGCGCGGATCTGGTTATCGATTATCAAAGCGAAAAATTTGAGGATATGTTAAAAGATTACGACGCTGTGTTTGATACTTTCTCCGGTGATACTACTAATAAATCCTTAAAGGTTCTGAAAAAGGGGGGAATAATTGTAAGTATGCTGGGCGCTGTAGATAAGGCTCTTGCAGATAAATTCCAGGTTACCGCAATCGGGCAGATGACTAATACTCTTACTAAAAAATTACACCGCTTAACTGATCTTGTAAACTCAGGAAAAGTAAAACCTCAGGTTGATAAAGTTTTCCCTATTGGCAAAACCATCGATGCCTTTAACCATTTATCCACAGGCCACCCGAGAGGTAAAGTGGTAATTAAAATTAAGGACTAATTACCAGTTAAAATTTCTATACCTTAACTTCCTGCGCTTTCTTTTTCATTAATTTGGAAGCGATAAACGCAAAGAGTCCTAATATAATTCCGGAGAAGATTCCGACGATTGGACCTATTATCAAAATCATTATCCTTGGATGAGTGGGCATTGGCATCTTTGACATCATTTCCAACTCCCGGGGATGATTTACAAGGTAAGTATTAACAAAAATAATATGCGCGGCTGTTATCCAGATACTGTTTGCTATACTTACTAAAAGTCCGTGCAGAAAATATTTCCCGGTACAGTTCTTTGCTATCAGATATGCACAGATAATAAAAATTACCAGCCAGAATATGGGCTCAGCATTCGCAGGGATCCAGGCAATAGTTGCGATCGCCATTAAAAACCCAAACCCCGATAATAAAAAAATAAGTTTAACGTTCATTTGAATTTTCCTTTTTAATGAATATTATTTTTTTAATTAATATTACCATCACGTTAAAAGGTAATAATATTTTTATAAATTTACATTGAATTATTAAAGGAAAACAGATGAACGCTGATCCAAACATACTGCAGGTGATTGGAAATACTTCGCTGGTTGAGCTGTGCAAAGTTGTTCCGCCGGGGTGCGGACAGGTGTTTGCTAAACTTGAATGGGAAAACCCTACCGGCAGTGTGAAAGACCGCGCAGCCCTGCTGAGTCCCCAGTATTATCAGGCGGGCAGACAGATCCTCATAAAATTGAAGGGGTAGGGGTTGGATTTATTCCGCCACTTTGATATCCGGAACTTGCAGATGATATTATTCAGGTTAGCACCGGTCTCTATCAAAATTAAATTTCCTTAAAGAACCGGGTTTACCAGCTTCGACTCGTATTTTCCCATGGCAGTAACATTTGTATTCCAATTCTTTATATATGCTGCAATTGTTGTCGGGTAAAGTCCGTTGGTCTTGCCAAAATTCCACTTGATATTCATCCGCGCTGAATTATAATTCGTATTACAGGTTAACCTTAATCTCCCGACTTTTGTTCCCATTCCTTTATTCGAAATTATGGAACCATTCCCGTGCCCGGGGGGTATTCTTGGACCAACAATTATTATTCCAAAATCGCCGCTGTCCCTCTTAACTACACTCGCTTTAAAGTTTCTCGGCAGTTGTGCAAGGTTTTCTAATTGACTTGAGTTAGGTACCCAGGATACTTTTATCGTTCCTGTATCCTTAACCTCAGGGTTAAACAGGAAACCAAAATTAAACCCGGCTAATTGAAATTCGCTTGTGTCATTGTTTAACATATAAATATCAAACTCATAAACATTCGGCGCTGCTAATGAATCATTCGCAAGTGTAAATGTATAATTAACCTGGGCAAAAATGTCAGGACTCCTGAATCCCATAAGTAAGATTATTATCACTAACCAAAATTTGTATTTCATCCTTATCTCCATTTAACCTGATTTTAATTTCTAATATGAAAATATAATTATAATTTTAATAAATGTAACACTTAATCTCTAAACAAACGCTTCCGTTAAATTCATTATGAACCATCCGGCATGTCTTACAATCCCGGGAACTTAAATGCCCGGCACTTTAGATTTGAGCCAGATCGGAAGTGCAATTTGGACACCTGTTAGCCTGCAGCGGAATCTTTGTTGCACAATGGGGACATGTCTTTTCAGCAAAAACTGCAGCAGCTTCTGTATCCGTTTTCTTTGCCGCATTCATTCCCTTAACTAATAAGAATACTGAAAATGCTACTATCAAAAATGTCATTATTGTATTTACAAATCTGCCGTAGTTAAGAGTTACCGCTCCGGCTTTTTGAGCATCCTCAATTGTAAGATAAGGAGCTGCGGCAGCTGTCCCCGCCTTTATCACAAAGAACAAATTCTTGAAATCAATATTCCCAAGCACTATACCTATCGGCGGCATGATAATATCATTTACCAGTGATGAAACAATTGTTCCGAACGCAGCCCCGATAATAATACCTACTGCCATATCAAGAACATTTCCCCTCATTGCAAAGGTTTTGAACTCTTTGAACATTTCCGGCTCCTGTAAATTTGGTTAAGTAAATTTTGTCTCTAAAATACATAACATTTAATTTATTTTACATAATTAGCCGAATAATTCTTCAACATGTAGATTATTACTTCTCATTTTCAAAATCCATTGTGGTTTAATACCTTAATCTCATCATTTATCAAATAAATATTAGATTTTTTAAGAATAACTAAGCTCTTTTGTGATCATGGAAAAAAAATATCAGGAATCAGGTTCAGAATGTTTGGATAGTGAGATTGAAAATATTAAGTTTGAAAAAAGGTTCGGATTTACCACTTATTTAAGAGGATAATAAATATGGGATCTTTACATATTAGATTTGCAATACTGGCAATAATGCTGGTAGTCATTTTAAGTACACAGAACTATGCAATTCCCAGCTTTTCAAGACAAACAAACTTACCATGCAGTTCCTGTCATTATTCTTATCCGGCATTAAATTCATTCGGAAGGATGTTTAAATTAAACGGCTACACGATGGTTAATGCACCAACTATTGAAGCCACCAATGAAGACAGTTCACGCACAACTTTGCAGCTTTTAAGTAATCTTCCGTTATCAGCCATGTTCCTGGCTAACGTTACATCAGTTAGTAAAAAATTCGCAACCGGTGGGGATAATACTTTTATTCAGGCGCCATCTCAAATGTCAATTTTTTTGGGAGGAGAAATAACTCCGCACATTGGTTCTTTTATACAAACCACTTATTCTCTGTCTGACGGAACTTTTGGACTTGATCTGATGGACATCAGGTACGCAAACCATGCAAAGATTGCTTCGAATGATCTGATTTATGGCGTTACATTGAATAACAACCCAACCGTCCAGGATGTATGGAATACTATGGAAGCATGGGGTTTCCCGTTTGTAGGTACAGAAGCGGCACCATCTCCTGAAATTGCAGCAATGAATATTCCCGATGGTGTTGTCGGTTTGGGTGCATACGGATTTTATAATAACCTTGTATATGCAGAGCTTTCATTTTATCATGCATCTCCTGCTGGAGAACCTTATCCGCCGGACAGCACATGGGCGCCGAATTTAAAGGGTCTGGCTCCTTACTGGAGATTAGCCCTTCAGCACCAATGGATTGGTCAATACGCATCTATAGGTACTTTTGGAATGGTTTCAAATGTTTTTCAGGCCGGTATATCAGGACCATTAACTAAAAGCACTAATATCGGGGTTGATGCGCAATATGAAAAGAATCTGGATGATGGGTCCTCCTTTATATTCCATGCTGCTTATGAAATGTCGAAAATTACCCTGGATCCGGTGAATAATAATAATCTTAAAAGTTTCAAGACAGACCTGACTTATAATTTCCCGGAATATATTTCATTAACCGCTGGTTATTTTACAATTACCGGGGATAATACAAATATATTAGTTTATGCTCCCCCTACCGGGAAGCCTGACAGCAACGGTGAAATTTTACAATTAACATTTATACCATGGATGAATACACAGTTCGCCCTGCAGTATACTATTTTCAATAAGTTTGACGGAATGTCTACAAATTATGATGGTAATGGAAGGAATGCGGCAGATAATAATACACTAAATTTATCGGCATGGTTACTTCTATAAAAAGTAAGTATATTAAAAGAAATAAAAGGAGTTATTAATGAGATTAAATTCAGTAATTCTATCAGTGGCATTTATTCTGGTTTTTATATTCTGCGGGTTTGTGGCAGCTAATTTCCAGCAAAAACCGGATCCAAAGGATAAAGGGATCGGTCCGATTAAAACAGTTAAGATTGGTGCCATTGACAAAAAGTTGGCTGATAAGGGAAATACTGTGTTTGATACAAAATGTCTCCCCTGTCATAATATTGATAACGTAAATCTTGCGCCCGCACTCAGGGGTGTTACTAAACAATTATCACCCGAGTTTATTATGAATTATGTAATGAACACGGCTGAAATGCAGAAGAAGAACCCGTTTGTAAAGAGCCTTATTCAGCAATGGAAAAAAGTTCCTATTATGAAGGATCAGAAATTATCTGAAAAGGATGCCAGGGCTGTTTTGGAATATCTAAGGACTCAAGAGTAAAAAACATGTCATAATGATTAGAAAAGGATTCCCACCTGCGAGGGAATGACAAATAAAAGTCATTATAAGGAAAGCTTAATTCATGAAAAGAAAATCAGGCTTTATAATATTGTTCATAATTTGTGCGGCGGCGGGATTTTATTTGTTTAATAGTGCCCCAAAGCAAAGTACCGGAACAGGGGGAGTGACTTTTAGTCACTATGTACATACAAAACAGCATAATATAAAATGCAAAACCTGCCACCAGAATGTTGAAACGGAGGAGCGTGCAGGTATTCCTACCATCGAAACATGCAGTCTGTGCCATTCAGAAATTATAAATCCTAATTCCGCAGAAGAAAAGAAAATAACTGAGTATGTAACTAATAATAAACCACTCTTGTGGTTAAATTATTATACGGTGCCGGATTATGTTTACTTCTCTCACAGAAGGCATGTTAAGATTGGGAAACTGGATTGTGCATTATGCCACGGTGATATGACAGAACAAAAATCGAAAGAACTAAATAATTATAAACCAATTTTAATGGCTACTTGTTTCGATTGTCATAAGCAAAGGAATATTACGACCGATTGCGGTAATTGTCATCATTAACAGAAAAAGAGAATCAGACAAAAGTAATATGATTTAAGGAGAATTTTCTGAATGGAAATTAACAGAAGAGATTTTGTAAAACTTATTGGAACTGCAGTTGCGGGTATAGCTGTCGGAGGCGGGGCAGCCGCAATAATGAAAATTCCAAAATCTCTGGAGCATGTACTGTTTTCAGGCCCAAAAAAAGAGACATGGAAATTAACTGCGTGCGGTAGGTGCCCCGGCGGATGCAGTTTAAGAGTAAGATTAATAGACAAATTTCCTATACAGGCGTTTGGCAACCCATTATCGCCAATCAATGACGGAGGAATTTGTTCAATGGGACTTACGTCTATTTCCGACCTCTATCATCCATCCAGAATTACCGGTCCGCTTAAAAAGGTTAATGGTAAATTTGTTTCAATCTCCTACAATGAAGCCTACAATATCCTTTCTGAGAACTTAAAAAATGTTATAAAAGAAAACAGGCAGGATGATATTTTTATTATCGCACAAACAGATTCAGCAGTCAGGACTGACCTGTTTAATAAATTTTCAAAAGCCGCCGGAATTAAAAACTTAATCATTGACAATTATGAGGGGAACAGTTTAAATCCTTATTATGATGCAGCAGGTGACGCCCCTGGGTTTATTGACTTTGAAAAGTGCGATTACATTTTGAATTTCGGCTCCCGGCTTTCTGAAATGTCCCAGAGTCCGCTGTACTTCAGCAGAAGCTTGATAGATTTCAGGGAGAAGGGATATAAAATTACTGCCGCCGGTTCAAAATTAACAGGTGGTATTTTTAAATCAGATGAATGGGTTAGGATACAACCCGCGCAATTCGGAGAGCTGGCATTAGGAATAGCATATGTTCTGTTAAAAGATGAGCAGTATGATAAAAACGCAGAAAAATTGATTACTGGTTTTGATTCTATTAAGAAATATATATTGGATAATTACTACCCCGATAATGTGGAGAAATCAACCGGGGTTCCCTCTGAAACGATTGTACAGATTGGCAGGAAGTTTGAAAAAGCTAAAGCACCGGCGGCATATTTTGACGAAACAATTCTATATTCTTCAAACGGCACGCTGAATGCACAGGCAATTATTATTCTAAATGCACTGAAGAGTTTTAAGGGGTTCGGCAAAGTAAAGGACTCGTTCTATTCTTCTATAATTAACAATGCTAACGCGGCTTCGGGGAATGCTGCATTCAATACATTTAAAAATACCATTGCCAATAAAAACAGCATTAAAGTTCTGATGATCTCGGGAAGTAATTTCATTTTTAATAATACGGACCAGGAGAAATTAAAGAAGGAAATAAGTTCAATTCCTTTTATTGTCAGCTTTTCATCATTCATTGATGAAACTTCTACATACGCAAACCTGATTATTCCGGACCATAATGATCTGGAAAAACTGGATCTGAATTTTAATGAATCGACAGGCAAAAGTGTAATTACAGTCCAGCAGCCGGTGGTTGATCCATTCTATAAGACTACTGATACAGGTGACGTAATTATTTCTTTAATGAAAGACCTTGGTGCAAAATCAGATTTTCCTTATACCGGTGTTGCTGATTATGTTAAATCAATCGCGAAGAAATTATACGATAACCGGACCGGCACACTAATGACGGAAAATAAATTTACTGAGATTGAAAAGGGATTAAGAAAAATCGGCTGGACCTCTGATCAATACAGTAGTTTTGATGATTTCTGGGACAGTCTGCTTGAAGCAGGCGGCTGGTGGAATCCGTTTGGAGATAAAGATGCCTTTGCACCCAAAATAAATCTGGCAGGTAAATTTCCCGGTAAGTTCGAAACAATTGAGATGCCATCCAAAAATAAACTGACCCTGAATATTTTCATGAAAAATCTTGATTACAGGGGGAGTATGAGTTTGAATCCTGTATTGGTTGAGCAGTTCGGGCACCTCTGGTCAGTATTTTATTTAACATGGGTTGAAATAAATCCTGAAACTGCACGCCGTTTTTCTCTTGACGACAGGAGCAGCGCCTTTATTAAAACATCCAAAGGGAAGTTTCCGGTGGTCGTAGTTTATAATTCTTCAGTTTTGGCGGGTAATCTGGATGTTCCGTTCGGATTAGGACATGATATTTTGGGGGACAAAGCAGGAATAAATCCTTTAATGTTCACTGAAAATATTTTTGATAAAGTATCCGGTAAGCCATCGTTAACAGAAACAAAGGCGGAAATAGTTTCATCATCTTCCAGGAGTATAAATGGCTAAATATGGAATGGCAATTGACCTTAATAAATGCAACCAGTGCGGAGCCTGCGTAACAGCCTGTAAGGTAGAAAATAACCTGCAGATTGTATCGAAAGAAAGCGCAGCGAAAGGGAGGGTTATGCAGTGGATGAGATTAACTAATTTATCTTACGAAGGAAATGATCCTGATGTCCGCCCGGTTACAATTCCCTCATTATGTGTACAGTGCGACGATCCTCCCTGTACAAAAGTTTGTCCGGTTAGGGCAACATATAAAAGAGATGACGGGATAGTGGCGCAGATTTATCCGCAGTGCATAGGGTGCAGATACTGCATGGCAAATTGTCCTTACAATGTTAAAGTATTCAACTGGTTTAAGGAAGATCAACCTGTTGAATATGAAAAATGTTATAACAAAGATGTGGCTGTCCGCATGAAAGGAGTAGTTGAAAAATGTACATTCTGCATTCACAGGCTGCAAAAAGCAAAAGAGCAGGCAGCAGCTGAGCACAGAAAACTGAATGAAGAAGATTATATACCGGCATGTGCCCAGGTCTGTCCTTCACATGCGTTTACATTCGGAGACCTCGATGATCCGAACAGCGCGGTTTCAAAGTTAAAAAGAGATTACAGAAAATTTGTTTTGCAGGAAGAACTTGGAACATTGCCTAAAGTATTTTATTTAAATGCAAAATCCATGTAGATAATGAAATTATAAATTTGAAGGTCTTTGAAATGAACAACTCTCAAATGGTTGATGAAGATGAAGTTCTGTTTAAGCCGATTTATCATTCCGGAAAAGGATTTTATATTCTTGCAGCGGCACTATTAACCGTATTTTTATTTGGCGTGATAATGTATGTGCGTCAGTTGGTTTACGGACTGGGAGTAACAGGAATGAACCAGCCGGTTACATGGGGATTTTATATTATAAGTTTTGTATTCTTCATAGGAATCTCACACGCGGGAACTTTGATTTCAGCAATACTTCGTTTATCAAAAGCAGAATGGAGACGCCCGATCACCAGGATGGCAGAGGTAATTACAGGGATCGTATTAGTAATTGGCGGGCTGCATCCGATAATTGATCTTGGAAGACCGGATAGGATAATGCATATTTTTGAGAGGGGAAGACTGCAGTCACCTCTATTATGGGACATGACAAGTATTACGGCATATTTTACTGCCTCGACTATCTATCTTTATTTACCGTTAATTCCGGATATCGCATTACTGCGTGATAGAGGCGGTAGGTTCAATAAACTATATACAATTTTGTCGTGGGGATATCAGGGAACTGAAAAACAGAAGCATGTTTTAGAGAAAGCAATCAGTATCCTGATGGTAATGGTCATACCAATTGCAATTTCAGTGCATACTGTAATCTCGTGGATCTTTTCAATGACATTACAACCCGGATGGCACAGCACTATATTTGGACCTTATTTTGTAGTGGGTGCAATATTTTCAGGTATTGCAGCGCTCATAATAGTAATGATTGTTTTCCGTAAGGCATACCATTTTGAAGATTATTTAAAGGATATCCATTTTAATTATCTCGGGACTCTTTTATTGGTAATGTCACTGCTCTGGTTTTATTTTACTTTTGCAGAATATCTTACAACTTTTTATGGGCATGAGCCGGTGGAGATGAGGGTGTTCTTATATAAATTTATCGGTGGTTATGCTCCCTGGTTCTGGTTGATGGTTGTATGCAATTTTCTAATTCCATTAATTATATTAAGCAACAGTAAGACAAAAACAATAACAGGGATATTGGTGGCGTCAATTTCGGTTTCGGTGGGGATGTGGTTAGAGAGATTAATAATAGTGGTCCCTTCATTAGCTAATCCGAGACTCCCGTTCCAGACAGGAATTTATATCCCATCATTGACTGAGTTTTCCATTTTTGCTGCTGCAGCAAGTGCATTTATTCTGGGGTTCATGGCATTTTCTAAAGTATTCCCGCTCATTTCAATCTGGGAAATAAAAGAAGGGCGCGAAGAAAGTGTTAGGTTAGTTTCCGATAGGTTAAACCAATATCTCCCTTCTAAGGGGCATATTAAAAAAATAGTATGAGGAAATTATGTTTAACAAAATAACCGGTTTTATGAAGAAACCTATCTTCATTCAGATTATACTATTATCATTTTTATGGATGCTCGC
>JARLHD010000067.1 GCA_031292435.1 Ignavibacteriaceae bacterium | reverse complement strand
GGCGTTACCTATTCCCCAATGAAGGAACTTAATATTTTTGCTAACTGGGGACAGGGATTCCTTCCACCGGCTACCGATGAACTCCTGAATAATCCTAATGGATTTACCGGTTTTAATAAAAACCTTACTTTTGCTACATCAAATAGTATAGATCTCGGCTTAAGAGGTGTTCTTATGAAACATAATTTGTACTATGATGTTTCCGGTTTTTATGAGACTACTAAAAATGATTTCGATCGTTTTAGGATTCTAGATACATTGCAAAATCAGATTGACTATTATAGAAATGCAGGCTCTACTCGCAGAATAGGACTTGAATTCTATGGCGCCTATTTCCCTATTGATAATTTGGAATTACAGATTGCTTATACTTATTCAAACTTCAAGTATACAAATTCTGACACTATCCGGATTGTCATGGATCCGGATATAGATGCTGCTGATGGTCCTCGGTATATTAAAAATGGTAATTATTTACCTAACTCCCCCGTGCATCAGCTGTGTGTTGATCTTCAATATACTTTTATGCCTGGTTTATCTGCAGGTGTTGGTGCGGAATTGTTTAGCAAAGCTTATATCGATGGCGCTAATTTTGAATCAGAAGCTGTTCCTGCATACACACTTCTGAACGCGCGTATAAATTATCAATTACCTGTAAAAGGTATTGCAACGGAAGTAAGCCTCAGCGGCACTAACCTTGCAAATATTAAATATGTTGCATTCTCAGAACCCGATGCAAGTGGTAATTCTTATCAGGCAGGAGCCGGTAGGGAATTATTTGCAAGCTTAAGAGTCAGGTTCTAACAAAATGATCTAAATAATCCCCGCTATTAGCGGGGATTTTATTTTAACTAATTATATCAGGTAACCTTATGACACTTACACAATTTCATCTTATGGTGAACCATCTTCCAATATTTGGAATGATTGTCCTGTTCTTCCTGTTAGCTTATGCTGTCATTTTCAAAAAGGAAAAATTAATAAGAATCTATTTCTGGTATATAGCAGCCACAGCTCTCCTCACGATACCTGTTTTTCTAACTGGTGATCCTTCTTCAGAATATTTAAAGTCAGTATTCCCTGGCGTAAATAATGACTTAATAGAAAACCATGAAACATTTGGCTATATATCTCTCATAGTTATTTTGGTTCTTGGAGTTTCCGGGTTAGCTGCTCTAAGATTTTTTAAGAATAAAGAGTCTCTCCCCTCCTGGTTTAAATATTCTTATCTCGTCCTTGCCTTGATCTCTGCATTAGCAATATCATGGACTGGTAAAACAGGTGGTGAAATTAGACATACTGAAATTACTTCTGTAAATTCTGTAATTAAATAATTCTATATAAATTATTACGTATCTGATATTATGTGTCCCTGGTTAAAGTCTATAATTATTGCTTCAGCACTCTTCTCTCTAACCTCTGCTGTTTTTCCTCAGGAAGTCGAAAATAAAGATAGCCTTAAATATGAAATTCAGGAGGTTACTATTCTTGGAACTAGAACTTCTGAGAAAATTATCGACCTCCCCTTTTCTGTATTCAGAGTTGATAAATCCGACTTGGACTATGGTAAAAAAGAATCTGCTGAAGATGTACTTGCCGATGTGCCTGGTCTGTTTCTCCAGTCAAGGTATGGTAATCAGGATTTAAGGATTTCAATCAGAGGCTTTGGTACTAGGTCAAATTCTGGTATCAGGGGAGTAAGAATATTGCAGGATGGTATTCCTGAATCTGAACCTGACGGTCAGACTGTTATTGATGCTATCGATTTTAATTCTCTTGGTGGTGTTGAAGTTGTTAAAGGAAACCTCTCATCTCTTTATGCTAATGCACCGGGCGGAGTAATAAATTTTGAATCTGATCTCTATTTCCCACGGGATTATTCTACTATAATAAATCAGGTAGGTAGTTTCGGTTATAGACAGAATGGATTTAAACTTGGACTAAAAGATAATAATAGCAGGTTCCTTCTTTCATATAACTACAGGAACTTGGATGGCTATCGTCAGCATAGCCAGGAGTTTCAGCATCTTGTTAACGCTGTTTATGAAGAGTATATGGGTAGAGCCACCCTCACTATTCTGGGTAATTATGTCGATGGAATTACCAAACTGCCCGGTTCTCTTACCACCGAAGAATTTGCCACCGATCCCTTCCAGGCCAATCCCCTCGCTCTCTCGTTTGATTTCAAAAGGATTACAAAGAAAGGTAGATTCGGTGTCCGGTATAAATATGAATTCGATGAGGAGGATAAAAACGAAATTGAGGTAACTGGCTATGGAAGTATTAAAGAACTTGAAAGTGCGGATAACCAGTTCTATACGTTGGAAACAAGATATTCTTTAGGTTCTTTTTTGCGCTTTACTAACCGTACTGAACTATTAGGAAGAAATAATATTTTTACTTGCGGAATGGATTATGCTTTTCAGTCAGGTCCGGTATCTGATTTTGATAATATAAATGGGAATAGAGGAATCTCCGTTCAAAATGAATACTCTGAAAGTTTAAGCAATATAGGATTTTATCTGTTAAATCATTTTAATATTGTTCCTGATAAGTTTGATCTTTTTCTTTCAGGAAGGATTGATAGGAATGTATATTCAAATGATATTTTTATTCCCTTTGGGTTTACTGATACTTCAAGGACCTTTCAGAAGTTCGCACCTAAAATTGCATTCAATTATAAACTCTCTCCATCAGTTGCATTATACACTTCTTATGGTATCGGGTATGATTTCCCCGCTCTTACTGAATTTTCTAATACACCCATTTCAAGTAATATAAAATATTCCTTAAACCCGGATCTTAATATGCAAAGATCAGGTAATTTTGAACTTGGTATTAAAGGTAATATAATTAACCCCCAGGAAGATTTTATGCGGAAACTCTTCTTTGAATTTACTTTCTTTGATTATACCATCAGTGACGAAATTGTTCCCTTTATTATCAATCAAACTACTTATTATCGTAATGCAGCTAAAACAAACCGTTTAGGAATTGAAGCTGGAATTAAAAGTGAGCCCTTCGAAGATTTCGAACTTACTCTGAATTATACTATTACTGATTTTAAGTACCTTAATTACCCCGCTATAATTTTTACTTCTGCTGGAACTGAAAATGCAGATTATACTGGGAATTATGTTCCCTCAGTCCCCACTAGTATTTTTAATTTCATTCTGAACTATGAGTTTGAAGTTGCAGATAATCTATCGGGACTTCTTCAATGGGATTGTGATTACATCTCCTCTATGTGGGTCAATGATCAGAATTCTGAAAAAGCTTCTCCCTATTTTACAGCTAATGTGATGGCGGGTATTAACTGTTCCTTAAATAAATTCAATGCCGTTCTGTATATTAGTGCAGGTAACATTTTTGATAAAAGATACTCCGGCTTCATAATTATAAATGATTATAATGGACAATATTATGAAACTGGTGAACCAAGAAATTATTATTCAGGATTAAATATAAGCTATAAGTTCTGATATGCCTTTTAAGTTCTCTGCTATTATTTTATTTCTAACTTTTGTCGTAACTGCTTCTTTAAGCTATGCTCAGGAGAATTTCCTCATTTACCCAAGCCCTATAACCCAAACGGAACCGGTCATAAGCATAAATCCGGTAAACCCAAATTTAATTGCAGTTAGCGGAAAAACTATAAATACTTCAACTTCCTTTACAAGTGAAGGAGTTTACGTTTCTACAAACGGTGGTCTCTCATGGTCCGGATCCGATACCTGCAAAGGACAATTGCTTCAAAACCATGGGGGTGATCCTCAAATATTAGTCGATAAGAATGGTCGATTAATCCTGACTCATATTGGGCTGTTTATTCTGGGTTTATTTAGCCATTTTTCTGATGATCTCGGCCAAACTTGGACTTCTGCTTTTACAATTTCTTCGCAGCAGCCCGAAGATAAAGGCGCATCTGCAATTGACAATTCTATTAACAGCCCATATTATTCAAGACTATATACAACATGGGTAAACCAAACAATCCCCTCAAACCCTCTTTCCTTTTCCTGGTCAACAAATAGCGGTGTTAGTTGGGTTGCCCCATTAATTATCAATAGTAATGCTGTTGAAAGAAGCTCTGGCGGTTTTGTAAGGACAGGTAATAATGGATATGTTTATTTATGTTGGGCAGGCATGTCTTCTGTTGCCCCCTTTATTGAAGATTCAGTAGGATTTGCTTTATCAACAGACGGTGGTAATAGTTGGTCTCAAAACAAAATAATCTATGATGTTAATGGTATTTTTGGTACTCTTCCTTCTAAAGGTAATATCAGGGTAAACGGACTCCCTCAGCTTGCAGTGGATAATTCTAATGGACCCCGCAATGGATACATTTATATTGTAACTACTGAAAAGAATAAACTTCCTGCAGGTAGTGACCCTGATATTATTCTTCACTATTCCTCTGATGCTGGTTCAACATGGTCCCCTGGAATCAGGGTAAACCAGGATCCTCTTAATGATGGCAAGATTCAATATTTCCCATCGCTGGATATTGACAGTAATGGTGGTATAAATATTCTATATTATGATGACAGGAACACAAGTTCTGATTCTGCTGAAGTTTGGCTTTCAAGATCAATTGATGGAGGAAATTCCTGGAAAGAACAAGTCGTTTCTGACCACAGGTTTAAACCCAAACCAATTTTAGGTGGAGCATCAAATTATCAGGGTGACCATATCGCTCTTTCCTCTTCCGGTAATAAACTATACGCACTCTGGATGGATGATTTCTCGGGGATCTATCAGATATGGATGAAAATTCTGGATCTTAATATTCTCGCGGTAAATGATAAGCCTCTTCCCCCCCTTAACTTTGAATTATATCAAAACTTCCCCAATCCCTTTAATCCAGAAACCAATATTACTTTCTCAATTCCTCAAAGATCATTTGCATCGCTTAAAATTTATGATCTGCTGGGCAGGGAAAAAGCTGTCCTCTTAAACAATGAAATAAATTCTGGTACTCATACTATTGCTTTCCTCCCCGGTAAATCCCTCCCTAGTGGAATTTATATTTATACACTTCAAAATGGAAGTAGTTCTATATCTAAAAAACTTATCCTGCTTAAATAAAAAGATCTTCTGGTTGGCAATTAATTGGCTTTAATAGTAATAAGACTTATA
This sequence comes from Ignavibacteriaceae bacterium, assembly GCA_031292435.1. Lineage (GTDB taxonomy): Bacteria > Bacteroidota > Ignavibacteria > Ignavibacteriales > Ignavibacteriaceae > Fen-1301. The sequence goes on along the minus strand of JARLHD010000067.1, from coordinate 587 downwards.
TCATCATCAAATTGGTTGCCTGTAAAGGCTCTGAAATTAGCCTGAATTTTTTGAATGGTATCATCGTCATAATTTATACTATTAATTAATTTCTCAAGACCAGTTATACCGAATTGTTCACCTGCTGTATTTCGCGATTCTAAAATACCGTCTGTAATTAAATAAATCATATCATTCTGATTAAAATTTAAAGTTACTTCCTCATAAGAACCTTCCGCCCCAAAACCAAGTAGCTTTCCTGCCGCTTGTATTTTCCTTACCTGGTTTGATTCGGCAGATTTATAAAATATCGGCAAATCCCCTGCACCTGAATATTTTACAGTCTTCTGTTCATTATTCAAGATTAGAATTGAAAGCGTAGCAAAAACTTCGGATATCTTCGCATCCTGGTAAACTGAATTATTAACCTGTTGCAGTATTTTACTCGTATCATATTCTTTCGCAGTTTGAAGAACAATTCGCAACGCGCTCCTTACATAACCTGCATATGCAAATGCAAAATACCACGCCCCCCATTTCTTTCCCATTACATCCCCTAAGATTACTGCAATATTATTTTCATCAAGAGCAAAATAATCTATAAAGTC
>JARLHD010000497.1 GCA_031292435.1 Ignavibacteriaceae bacterium | reverse complement strand
TTTAATGTCATGGAAATCAGGTGTAGTACTGGTAACAGGGAATAAAGTATCGACATTCTGAGGCGGAATGCCTGAATAGAAAGCTGTAAAATAAATAGGATAGTGGACGTTAGTCATAGTTAAATTACTATAGGTAATGCCGTGAACGTTACCTCCCCTGCCTCGTTGAGATTTTATCCTGATACCATTATCGGTGTTGGTGAAAGTGCAGCTATCGACGAGCATGCTATCGACGCCGCCCTGGGTATAGCTACCAATAGAGACACCATGTCCGTGCATGAAGGTATTGTTTTTGATTATGATATTGGAGTTTGCGGATGCCCACCCCCCATCAGAACTGCTAGGGCTAAATGCAATATTATCATCACCGTTATCGATATAGCAATTTTCGATCAGAATTTTGTGGCAGATATTCGGATCAATTCCGTCTGTGTTTGGAGAAGTGGAAGGGGCAATGATCCGTATATCGTGTACATAAACATCATAACAGCGGTAAGGGCATAAATGGAATTTTGGGGAATTAGTAAGAGTAACTTCTTTAACTTCCAGATGAGTCCCTTTATCAAGTTCGAGCATTCTAGGTCTTGGTGGATTATCAACAGTAGGCCACCAAACAGCACCCTGTCCATCAATAGTCCCTTTCCCCTGAATGGTCATATTACTGAAGCCGCTGGCAGAAATAAAATTTTTAGTATTTGTAAGGGGAAGCGAAGTATCTGCTCCATCTGGATAATAATCTTTCATATTTGGAGAAGCCAGTATAGTAGCACCGCTATCGATCTGGAAAACCAAGTTATTCCCTTTGAGTACAAATGGACCAGTAAGGTAAACGCCCGGAGTAAATCTGACCATTCCACCTCCGAGACCGGCAATACTGTCAAAAGCTGCCTGGATAAATTTAGTATCTTTATGAATACCATCAGCAAAAGCTCCCGGGATCTGAGAATATAGATTTACTGCAGTGGAAAACTCCAGTAGTGCAGGAATTAAAAACATTTTGGTAATATTTAAAAGCGGTTTTCTTAATCTGAAAAGATGTATCATATTGGGTTCTCTTATACTTATAACTAATTATTAAATATGTATAAAAAGGATTATTACTGCAAGTCAATTTCGTTAAATGTTGAAAATAAAAAGGGACAAGTGTTCATTCGGATTAAGTGTCGTATATTTTATTTAATTGAGAAATTTATACCAGTATAGTCTTTTAAGTTTCAACTGAATTATTGTGTTAATTTAAGAAATAAAAATTTTAGGGGTAATAAAATTCAAGAATGAAGAAATAACTTGACAATTATATTAAATTATTATATATTATTTAATTGCAATTCTAAACAAACACCCTTCAAAAGATAAAATTCCACCCTATGATTTAGTATGATATCATATGATTTTGTATGATAGTTCAGTGCTATCTCGGTTCTATAAAGTTTCTATGACAGTAGTATAGAAAGGCTGATAAAGGGGGATATGATGGACAGAAAGTCAATTTGGGATGCCAATTTGACATTAAATTAAGGTTTTTTTACGGGTATTGAATAGAAATCATCTAAAAAGTGGTCATTTACGCAACTAAACTGGGAGAACTAAAAGATGGCGGAATCAAAGAAGAATCTTAAGATCAGGTTTGACGGGAGGTTAGATAATCTTGTAATTAATTATGGGGGGAAGGTACTTTATTCATATAAGAGGGAGAAAAAGAAGGAGACGGGGAAAACAGAAAAGCAAATAGCAGCTCAATCGAAGACTGCAATAACAGCAGCATTTTGCAGTCAAATGAACAAAATACCGGCATTGAAATATGCCTGGAGGTGTGCAAATAAAGAGAGAACGCCATACAGGAATATGCTTTCTGCAAATTTAAAACATGCATTACCTGATCATTTGACAGTAAATAATATAATTACACCAAAAACCCAATACTATAGACTGAACTTATTTGAATCCATAGACAGGACAGGAATTGATCTTGAATTTGGATATAATGATGGTGGAACAATTGGAACCGAAGCGGGAAAAACCTTTTCAGTAATAGTAATTATTTGTTTATTCAATCCTTTTGATAAAACCAAAAAATCTTATAGGATGTACACATTAAGTAAGGAATTAGTGAATTTTCAAACAACAGAAATATATAAAATCAGACTA
>JARLHD010000496.1 GCA_031292435.1 Ignavibacteriaceae bacterium | reverse complement strand
TTGACAATTCGAGGTGAAGCATTTCCCTGCAGTGTTCAAATTGAAGCTTTCTTGATTTATCCGGTAGATATCTACCATCGCTGAATGCTATTTTGTACAAATAGGTAATCGCTATGCTTGAAGCCCAATTTGTTTCATCTTTACATATTCCAAGTTTCATTACTACTTCTTTTATGCAGCTCCAAAGAGGATCGATCCGGGTGTTGAAAGTGGTGCCATATTCTTTTCTTATTTCAGTATCTCCCCAAAGATCTGTTACGTATTGCAGGGGGCATTGTGAATTGTATCCATATATAGAATGATGATAAACTTTAGTTCTAAAAATATCTTCCTCTCCCCTTTTGTTTAATTCTTCAACTGAGAAATCTTCCGGCCACCAGGCAGGTTCTCTTGCAATAACTACTAATTCATTTTCATATTGCTCTCCAACGGACAAATAGGAACAGTGAAGATTATTACCCTGGGAATTATACTTCTTGAATAATTTGAGAAGATCAAGATTGAGGAAGTTTATCATTGTTTCAGGAAAGTCGGATTGTTTATAGATAGAATCGTACATTAAAATCTCCTTATGTATAATTTTGCTGAATGATTAAGTTCGATTTGTTTAAGTGTTAATTGACAGACTTAATTAATCATTCAGATAAGTTTGATTTAGAAATGTAATGCAATGAAATGAATTTTGTATTAGTACTTATACTATAAAACATAAGAAAATTACAGTATTAATACTGAATTTTGACGATTTAAATCGTATTAATACTGAAATGGGGGAAATAATGAATAATTTTATATTTTTGAAATACATATGAAACATATTTTCTTAATAATGTTACTTTATACAAGCGGCTATGCGCAAAAGGCCTGTAAAGGAATTGATATAGTTAATTACAGCGGACAAAAATATACTACTGTACAGATTGGCAATCAATGCTGGTTAAAAGAAAACCTGAATGTCGGGGTAATGATAAATGGGTCTTCAGAACAAACGAATAATGGTATAATAGAAAAGTATTGTTATCAAAATGATCCTGCAAATTGCATAAAATACGGCGGATTATATCAATGGAATGAAGCGAT
>JARLHD010000495.1 GCA_031292435.1 Ignavibacteriaceae bacterium | reverse complement strand
GGAAAAACCGCTCGTCGATTGCAGTGCCTTACAAGGAATGTTGACACTTCTAGCAGGGGAAAAACAACCCACTCCCTTCCTGATAGAGTGGCGAGCAAGATTGAGTATGTTAGCTGAGCATTTGGAGTTTTCACTTTTCGAGTGGTATCAGGCACTCTCGGATGCTGCGTACCAGACGGAATTGCCGGACAAAGTTGTGCTCAGAGTACATCTTGCCTTAGAAGAGTTGGATAGTCTTGTTCCAAGTTTGGCTAAAACTCAAGTCGACTTGGAAGCTTGGGAAACGGATGAAATTGCTCAACAAGACTGGTGGGATCGAGGAAAACGTCTGATGGAGCGTATCGAGCTCTTGATTACCGAGACTGATTTTAAACCGCTCTATGATAAAAAAGCCAGTCTATTAGCGTTAGGTTATAATGAGACAACCCAACAACGTGAAACGACTTATTATGATCAGCTGGCGTCAGAAGCGCGGCAGGCAAGTTTTATGGGTATTGCGCTGGGTCAACTTCCCTTGGGTCACTGGTTCGCTTTGGGACGTACCTTGACTAAGGTGGATGGAGCGCTGACCCTGCTTTCCTGGAGTGGGACTATGTTTGAATATTTCATGCCGTCGCTTATTATGAAGGATTTCCAAGATACTCTCTGGAATAGTACCTATCACGGGGTAATTGCTAAGCAAATTGCTCATGCAGAAGTCCAAAAATTACCGTGGGGAATCTCAGAGTCGAGCTATAGTGCCTATGATTTCGAAATGAATTATCAATATCAGGCCTTTGGAGTCCCGGGTTTAGGGTTTAAACGGGGCTTGGAACAAGATCAGGTCGTTGCACCGTATGCAACCGTGCTAGCGGCCATGTTTGATCCTCAGGCCGTGATAGCGAACCTGCGCCGCTTAGAAATGTTAGGAGCCCGTGGTCAGTATGGTTTCTTTGAGGCGATCGATTTTACTAAACGGCGACTGCCAAGCGGTCAAAGTCACACGGTCATTAAAAGTTTCATGGCTCACCACCAAGGTATGAGCCTACTAGCCTTGGCTAATCTGCTCCACGACGAATGCAATATTCGCCGTTTTCATACGGATGCTCGCGTACAAGCCACTGAATTGATTTTGCAGGAGCGGATTCCTAAATCAGTCCTCGTGATGACTCCGGATATTACGCCGTTAGCTACATCGCCCCGCCATAAAAAGCTGGAATTATTACCTATTTTTACAAATACCGACATATTCTTACCTGAGACTCGAACTTTAAGAGAGACTTTTGTAGTTAATAATAATGGGACCATTATGGATAGTGGGTATGCTTTTACAGAATTAACAGGTTATGAAAAGGCAGATGTTTTTCAGAGGGACATATCAGAGGTTGTAAATAAGTTGCTGAGAATATAACTGAAACTGTTACTGATGGCGACAACATCTTGTCGAATTCTCCTTTGGAATATTTGTCCGAGCTGTATATTCTTTATATTATAAAACAGATTGCATGCCAAGGTTGTCCCCAGACACTACGTTACGAAACGCAATTCACGGAGTACGTCCACAAACTCTGCCTCAAAGTGGCAAAATGCTGGCACCTGAGCAAGTTTATTTAAGTCAATCTCACGCCCTAACCGTTCATAATACTGACCTGGGTTAAAAGTTTTTCTCCGCCGACTACTCTTTGAATGTGCCATTCTCACTGCATCATAATAGCACTGTTTGGGGTCTGGAATCGACTCGACTTGATGACAACGTTGAACAAATCCCAATGCTTCAGAATTCAAACGTGTGCCTACAATTCGTTGACTAACTGCGCTGCATTAAAAATTTTTTCAGCACCTGTTGTTCCCTCTACCTGTTCAATGAGCAAAGGGTCCAAAACACTGACATCAGAAGCTCTGCCTGCACACAGTATCTTTTCGGCGGTTCTCTGTATTAATGTCGTCAAAAACCGATAATCGGTAGACCCCTCCCCGTACAATGCCATAGTCAATGTTCTCATGGCATGTCCTCCCTAATACGAGATGCCGCCGCTTCCATATCTTTTTCGTTCAAATACCTTAACATTTCTAACCGTGTGTAAGATTTATCCCCCGCTTGAGAAAGTTTACTTTTGACAGGCCTTCCCATGAGGAATCAAAGAGTAATCATCTTCGTAACCTCGGTTTATGTTGGCTCGTTTTCTCTTTGCCATAAAAAGCCACCTCTACCAATATAATATCGGCAGAGGTGGTTCTGTTCAAACTATTTTACATTTCTGTTCAATCTTTTTTACTTGTGTTCAAACATTTTTACGACGCCACATCAATCATTTTTGATACTGTTCAAACATTTTTACAACGCTACAACTATGATAGCAGATTAAATATACTGTAACCAAAAAACCCTGTAACCCTATTAAATAGGCAGGAGAATTTAGGGGTTAAAAATAAAACTTACTGTAACCAACTAAGATACCATTTCTGCAAAAGGATAAAACTTACTGTAACTGATTCTAAGTTTTATGCATATTTATACATGCCCTTTCATCTTGGCTTGGGAAATTGTTCTGTTCGCTATCAACCCCATTCAAACTGATATTAATAAAATACTATGTTCCAGAAGAAATGATGTATTCTTCCCGTTTTCTGACTTTGTCTTCTGTCGAGTACCCTAAAGAAGGGGCATCTCTACTAGAATCCAAGGTATATATTCAGCACCCTCGCCTTTCCCTCTACCTTATTTAATCATTCTTTTCAAATTCTGATGCTTCATAAATCATAAGAATATGAACCTCACCCTTGTGATTGTTTATTCTAATTCCGTTACCTATGTATTTCGATGAGTATAAATAAAACTCTTTATCTTTTGAGAGTATTCATTAATATTACGTCGAACTTAATACAAGATATGCTTTTACTTGAAGATATTCGAATAGTATAAGTAGTCGGTAAATTTTTATCATTGCTTAGCTTTATTCTAGAATTGAACCACCAGCTGAATATTATGGTCAAATGTTCAGGAATGTTTTATATTCTTTAATTCGCCAAATATTGAAGGCATAGTCAATCCATAACAATAAATGAGCAATTGTTAGGACAAGTCATTTTCTAATAACTGGATGTTCCAATAAACATAGGTTAATGCATATTAGTAGGATAATGCGAACTTGGGAAATGAAAGTCTTTAGATTTGCTTTATTCGTTAATAGGTCTGTTTACATTAAAGTTACTTGTAGAAGTCAAATCGTCTGAACCAATTCAGGAATTAGAAATATCTAAAATCCATTTCCTCAAGAATTCCATACCGTCTTGCATCACCTAAATAGCATTCATTTAAACGCTTTAATAATATAGCCGATTGGGGATATGAGAATTGTATCTCTTCAGATTGTTCTTTGTATTTCTGGGCAATTTCTTTTTCTTCCTTGCCTCCATTAATAGTATGAACGCCTCTTTGGTTTGTCTTACCTATTATAAAATTGTCTGCCATTCTTTGTGTACAGTGCATCTCAAAATATTCCCGTATGATTTCATGTGGCCATACACCATCTTCTCCGACAGGAGAATGAGATAACAATTCTCCAATGAGACTCTCTGCAATATCCCCTCGTCCATTAGACTTACTTTGAATCAAGACTTTATTTATCCAATTGTTAAAATGCTTACTGTCTATATAATTATCTGCAAAACCGGGTATGGATTTGAACATATTTAGAATCTCATATGCATTTTTCGCCTTTACCTGCATTTCTTCGGACACTTCCAAATGATCTACTTCATAACCCTTAAAAGCCAAAGATATTAAAAAAACATACAACTCAGGATTATTTGATATTTCCTTAAATAAACAAAGGGGTTTACCGAAATATTTAAAATATGGAAGATAAAATAATTCAAGCCTAGAAACTCTTTCATCATCTATGTTTTTATTATCGTAAATCTTCTTAAATATTTCAACAATTTCATCCGCACTAAAATTCCGTAAACTCAAACCGTTATTTTCATTTTCAGATACTAATTGCATACCCCTATCTAAAATTTCGATAATTAATGAGGTATTATTAAATTTAGAATGAGTAAGATTTTTCATGATCGAGTAGGGACGTTTATTTAATAATAGTTTATTTATGGCATAAGAGGCTTGCTCTTCTGGTAAACTTGCTATACTAAATACATCAACATTGCTCCAGTAAGTATCAGAAATATCATTACTGTATTTTTCCAGTTCAGCCCATATCTCATACGAAAAAGGAAGCATACAAAAAATATCCCCAAGGTTTTTATCAGTAAAACTACTAATATTCGCGTTAATAGATCCTATGATATAGGAAAGCCCCCTTTCTTGTAGTATTCTACATAATGTCGAAGAAACAATTCCCTTTTTCCCCTTATTTTTTAGACTGTCAAATGCATCCCAATCGATATTAAAATTAAGGATTTTTTCCGCAAATATTACGCCTGTATAAAAGCTTTCCTCTGCATTGCTAATTACGTCTAACACAACTCCGAGACCATATTCAGCAAAAATTTCTTGCATTACTTTTTCTTTTGCATCATTTATTAACTTTTTTTCTTCATTCCAGTCATACTTTTCATGACCTTCATATACATAAGGATTAAGCAATGCTGGACTAAAGCTAAACAGGTGTTTATGTTTAATCCGAACATCTTTAGGTTCAATTACATTAAAAGCAATCTCTAGCTTATCAGTCGATTCTTTTTTCATACTCCAATCAGCATTCACAAAATGTCTGTGCTTACTAATTAAACTTCTGATCTTATCTGAAATTTTTTGCCTATCATTTTCAGGAAACAGTTCATTTTGTTCTAGAAGTTTTTCAGTTATAGCATCAATATTGTAAATAAATGCACTTATGTTATCTAATATAATAACCCATTTTTTCTCTTCAGGAATAATATTATCGAGAAGTAAATCGATAATTATTTTTACCTGACCCAAATATTCTTCATTAGATGCGCCACGTTTAATATTTTCATCCCAATCGCGCCAAATGGGAGTTTGTATGTTCCCACATATAGAATTAATACCCGAAGGCAAAAGACTCCCAAGTAGTTTCCATGCTGTATTTTGATATTTCCCCATTAAATATTTTAGAGCTCGCATTCTTTCATCTATTGATAGTGCTGATTGGGGATGCCATAAACAAAATATCTCATACAAGCTGTTGAATGGTGAATTGACAATTTTAAATTCAAAATTACGCTCTGATATCCTTGTCAAGATAACAATTGACCTAAAAGCAAACTCCTTATGCCATGCTAATTTTTCTAATGCCCACAAGACATTAGTATAATAGTTTGTACCAAATAACGGATCGCTTGGTTTGGCAAACATTAACCAAAAACAACTATCCTCATTCCTAAGATGTTCCTCAAATTTCTGGATAATAGATTTAGGAGAAGCCTCAGCTAATAACGGTAAAAATGGTGCTATAGTATACCAATTATCCCAATCATTAATATTATCCATTATTTGTTTTACTAAAAAATCTACTTCATTTTCTGTCGAAATAACATTGAAATTATTTGGTAAACCATCTCTTAAAGATAACATTACTAACGAGACTATTAAGCTTTCGCATAACAACTTTGAATAGTTTGGTTCCTTCCCATATACAGAGGCAGCATACCAGTCTTTTTCAGGAAGCTCATATTTTGGATCTTTTGCTCCAAAGACAGCCAACAAATACATATGAAATTTTTCATAATCACTTTTAACTATATGCTCATAAAGATAATTCCACATATCCTGGGTAGATACTATTTGATAATTATTATTAGTTTTAGTAATAGGTGAATCCTCTAGTACAAGCCAGTGACTAATTTTTTCAATATACTCATCATAAGTACGATTTGCAAATTCACTTAAATTCTCGATATCCCCAGCTTTGTTTTCGTTCCAGCCGCCTGCAAGTAAAGCAGGAATCAGTTCCCTCATATCATATGTATTGACCCACCCTGGCTTCTGTTTGCTGGGTATAATCGTTATTTGTCTGTATAATGCTAGAAAACTTCTTTTTGTTTTTGCTATGTATTCGTAAACATCAGATATTCCTATTCCAATATCTTCCAAAGCCTTTGAGAACGCAGTTTTGTTCTGTTTTGGAATATCAACTATTAAAGGACTTCGATTGTTGCTTTTTAGATCATGTCTACTGACGGGAACTATCGACATTCTCCCTTGCGGCAATCTAACTTGTTCGTTTTTCTTAAAGTACGGAATAACAATAATTTCCTTATTATTAAGGGTGAGAGTTTGATTCCAGCTATCGATATCCTCAATTATTAAACAGCAATGAAGCATTTTATTACGAAGTTGTTCGTCAAGACAAAATATTACCGATATAAAAACTAACAATGCTTCTTCTTGAGACTCTGCCTGAATAAACAAATTTTCATTTGTATTCCTAAACCAATTAGAAATTAACTTCTGTTGTTCTTCTCTTCCAGCTAAAAAAAACTTTCTGAAAGATTAGGTTTAGTTGATTTTGTCCAGTCATTCCAAAAGTCAATTAATGTAATGCTATGATAACTACGTCCAACTGACAGCTTGAAGGACAGTTTTAACTCCTCCAACTCCAAGGTTATTCTTTCAAATCCCGCTTCTACAAAAGAATTCCAGGTTGGATCAAATGCTTTACACGCCTGCTCATATTTTGCGGCATGTTCTTCCACATCATCCCACCCCCACACAGATACGCGGAAGGAATGGTTAGTTTGTGCTAGGTCCCTCGTTATTTGTCGGGCAGTTTCTTGAATCTTTTGATTACGTGGAGCAGTTGTAACCAGAATAAATTCAGCTATTTGGGGCTTGAAATTTTTTGCTTTTTTCACTTCAGCTAAAAGTTCTTTATCGGTTACATTTGTATTATATTTTTTTTTACATTGAACCCCTACAAGACAATATTCACTCCTATTCCTATATCCGTAAACATCAACTCCATTCTGTTTTTGCCCCGATCGACCATTCTGCTGCGTGTTTGGATCATCCAGTACACACTCAAATAGCTCACATACTTTATTTTCAAAATCTTGCCAGTTCTTTGGTTTGGGTAGCGAAGTGCTTGAAAGAGACATTAGTAATCATCTCCCCAAAATTTTTTTATCTCTAAAAACTCGTAGCTAGCAAATTGATAACTGATGTAAACCCATCTTTCATAAAATCATTGCCATTGGAAACAACATTCATAGCTATGGATTTTGTGAAGTTAAATTACCTGTTCATATCTGTTTTACATTAATGCAAACGAACTCTTTTACCTGTCCTGGCAAAGATTATGTCCTGTGCTAGGGAAATGTAATTGGTATCACCCACGTCCTTTTTAAATTTCCCGGACATAAGATATTGAATGAATAACTCTATATCTTTGATTTCTTCTTCTGAAGTTCTGTAATCTAAAACCAAATTTTCAACGAATATTTGGTGATAAGCCTCAAGTGTGGAATGGAGAAGTTTCTGCTTTTTACTTGGATCATATCCATTTGTATTAATAATATAATTTGTTAAAATTAAGGCCTTTGTTACTAGCATGTGAGCTAATGTATATTGGACATTATTCGCACTGCTTTCGCTTGCTAACTGATAAGCTCGATTAATGACACGATAAGCAAAGTCCAAAGATTCTATCCTATGGTCATTATTCTCAGTTCTCCTAGCCACACGCAATTTGCATTTGCCTTCTTGGTGTAAAAATTGATAATTAGCACTCAGCAAAGAAGTTAATTCTTTATAAATCATATCTGGAAGAATAATTGATCCTTTATGTGGTGAATCATTAAAAAAGACAAACTGAATGGAATCCAGAAAGTAATATGGTTTGATAACCTGATAGTAATCGAGGTTGATGTAATTATCGGCGGATGTGTAGTAATCTTTATAATCGTTTACGATACCACAATATGCTTCAGCAATGATTCGATAATTTGTTGGTTTGCTTGCAAATCGTGAAAGGCAACGATAAATCCAGTAGTTTGAATTCGAAACAAATTTAAAACCAGAATGATTATTCAAAGTGAGTTCAATTCTGTACATATAGTCTTTTTGGATAGCTATGTTTGCTATTTCGCTTAATTTATATAGCGCTTCATCAATATCTAAATCGTTTGCCATTGAGGCAGAAACACTACCGTGATTAGCAAGTACAATCATAGCCTTTAATTCCGCTAAATTATTTTTACTAAGAAAATTAATAGGAGGGAAAAACGCCCTATTCTGTTGCTTTAACGTGATGTCATCGACACGGATTAGATAATCAAGTATTGAGTTCTTTTCCTCATATTTAATAAGTCCAAGATGGCTTATTTTTTGATTGAATTCATTAATTTCAGTATAGGGCTCTCCGTTTCTTAGATGCTGATCTAATAGATAAAGACCCACATCTTCTTCTAAATCCGGAATTGATTTGATAAAATATTTTGAGAAGGTTCCATTTGACCGATTAACCGCGACAATTATTTGATTATTATTATTTTTGATTTGCGCGATTCGCCTAAACAAAACACTTTTCATTTGTGTGTTTGATATGGCATTTTCATCAAAAACGAATAATGTATCGTTTCTATCGAGCATTGTTTCAAGTATTTGCTCAGACAATGTAATCCCTGAAGGAAAGTAGTAAACGTTTTTAGATTGGAATTCTTTCACAATATCCAACAAAGCGTAGGTTTTACCACTCAAGGTGCCCCCACCTAAAATAAAGATTGCTTTTTCAGTAGACCGCATAGCGTCAATAATTTCTTGAGTAGTATTCCTACGAATAAAAAATCCGGGTAATGTGATTGTTTTTGTGTTGGGATTTATGGCAACCTTATCTTTTAAAAAAAGATATTTTATGTTTTCTTCGTTGCTGATTTCTATATTTTGAAATCTAATATTGGCAAATTGATCTAAATTATCACTCTCTCGGACTTTTGTAGCGTCATCAGAGGCTTGATGAATGAAGTTGTAGAAATCGTCCATTGCATTATGGGGAACACGGATAATATCTGTTATTCCATAATGTTTAAGCGTTGAGAGCTGTAATTTTGAAATTACTTTTTCAGGAGTGCAATCATAGTACACGTAATATACTTTGTGATCTTTATCAATATTTAGTTTTTCAGCTAATTGGGTACCTGCTGTAAATAATAAATCTAACTCATCATCAAGCCCACAACCAACAAACAAAATACTGTTGGACAGAAAATCTGTTTGCAATTTTTTGCGCATGTCTTCATTTTGTTTATCTTTTAAAGCATTGATATATTGTAATTTGCTCAATATGCAGTATTGGGGGTCGGCAGTTTCCATATACCGCTTGATATCTCCGTGGAGTTTATATAAGCATCGTTTGTTTTCCAACCATATAGGATTTTGCTTAGCATACGGTACAATAGTAATGATTTCTCGCGATACATTTTCAATAGCATCATCATAATTTAATGTATAGAGGTATCTCCAACCACTATTAATAAAATTACATTTAGCTGCTTCCAAATCTTGAACATTGGAAAAATGATCTTCCATAAATTGTTGAAATTCTTTTTTATCTGCTTCTTGAGCTTCAGACTGATAGGCGGGCCAAAATATTTCCGCTACTTCACTAAGCTTCTTCTTTTGTAACTCAGTGCTATCGGATTCATCATAATCTAAAAGCCTACTGATTAATCCCACTAAAATAGTTTTTAAACTATCAACAGACGGCACTTTACCGCGTTTTGCAATAGAATCCTTTGAAAAGCCTGATCCGATTATTGGAATAAGCCGTTCGCGCTTTAATTCAATGCAGATTTCCTCATACAACTGATGTCGTTCGTCTTTATTATCGAAATTGATAATAAACACTATAAACGTCCCTTTCCTATACAAATTTTAATTTTATTAAAAATAGTTTCAATTTGAAATTGCTACTTTACTTTTAGAAATTTAATCTCTATCCATAAACGTCCCATTATCGACAAAATAGCTACAAGTCATTCCACAATTATCCTCACTTGGAAGCGCTTTTTCGTATACGGTTAGGGGAATTAACTCAGATTACCTAATCATCGCACAACTTCTTTGCAAAGTAAGGGGAATCTTGTCTTAAAATACAAAACGATGAATTTTATCGATATAGATTATAAAAGTCTCAGCATTCATGCTGAGACCTAAGGTCTTCATAGCGAAATAGTTAGGATCTGTCTTCTGTTTTGGTATAGTTTCAATGCTTGCTTAATCATTCTTTAAATGGGAGTTTAGCGAACCAAGAAAAATCAGAATGTATTGGTCTAACGTTATGGGCATTCACGAATCGTTCCAACTGCTTGCATAGTGGCAAAGTGTCGTGAACACTCTGTTTATATGTGCAGTAATGGGCCCTGATGAGAATTGTCCCAGTTAAATAGGTAATTTTATATCCTTTGTTTTAGTAATCTTCATCAGCCATTGTATAACAGGGTGATTAGAATATTCTTCAATGTTAAAAACTTGCTTGTTTATAAGTAACAAGCCTTTCTTCCCTAATTCACCAAATCCAATTAATAAATAAAACGATAGGTAATTATCAAACGGAACTCCCACACTTATCAAACGGTCTTTTTCTTCATGGAAGTTGGCGTGCAAGTCAGAAATCATTCGATTTACGACTTTATGATATCGAACAATAGTATGTATTTGAGAAAATATGTAATCAGCATAAGCTGCCATAACTGCACCTAGTTTAAAATTATCGGCATTACGCCCGTCAAAAACTGTAACAAGCCCGAACATATGACTTTTTCTCAAAGCACCATATTTATTCACTTTCTTCTCAAACGGGTTCGTTATAGCCGGGAAATATGAATCCTTATGGTTTGTTATACAAATTGAAGCCTTAGTTCCTAGAGGTAAACGTGATAATTTTCTTACCATATCCTCCATTTCATCAGCTAAGCCTTTTAATGGACTATTTACTCTTGTAAGTAATGAATCACTTGGTGAATGAACATCAATATAAAAATCCATTTTAGTTCCCTCATTTGGACCGGCAATCAAATCCGGTGTCTTATCATAAGGGCGTAATAAGACATTTAGGTTATACTTTATAAACTCAGAACTCTGGACATGAGATGGCATTATGGTGTTACAAATACCTTCATTGAACCTTGGAACCCTTGCCACTAGCGGAAAGGGCTATATTGAAGCAAGTCGAGTTTTGCGTATTAATTAATGGTGATAAGATATTTTTCG
>JARLHD010000494.1 GCA_031292435.1 Ignavibacteriaceae bacterium | reverse complement strand
TCTTCACTTCGTTCAGAATGACAGATAGGAGATTCTTCACTTCGTTCAGAATGACAGATAGGAGATTCTTCACTTCGTTCAGAATGACAGATAGGAGATTCTTCACTTTGTTCAGAATGACAAATAAAAAAGAAGGAAGCATACAATTTAGATGATAGATATCCCAAAGAAAACAACAGAACGGGCAATATTAGTAGCACTACATACAAAAGATTTAACCAAAGACTTAGTTGAGGAACATTTAACCGAACTCGAAGAGCTTGCATTAACTGCAGGGGCAACAACCATTCTTAAAATAACCCAGGATAAATATTCAGCTGATCCGGCTTTTTATATTGGTAAAGGGAAAGCAGAAGAGATTGCTGCAATGGCAGAGGAAAACAATATAGACCTTGTAATTTCAGATGATGACCTTTCACCTGTGCAGTTAAGGAATCTTGAGGACCTGATTAAAAAGAAGATTGTAGACAGGAGCGGATTGATACTTGATATATTTGCTTCTCGAGCGAAGTCTAAAGAAGCGAAGACACAGGTGGAATTAGCACAGCTTCAATATATGTTACCTCGATTGACGAGAGCATGGACTCACTTATCCAAACAATTTGGAGGGATAGGAACCAAGGGTCCCGGTGAAACACAGATTGAAACAGACAGGCGAATAATACGCACAAGAATAAGTCTGCTTAAAGATAAGCTACTTAAAATAGAATCGGTGAGACAGACGCAGAGTCATAACAGGAAAGATTTTATACGCATATCGCTTGTAGGATATACAAATGCGGGGAAATCCACATTGTTTAATATTCTTACTAAGGCAGAAGTATTTGCCGAGGATAAGTTATTTGCCACATTAGATTCAACTACGAGGAGTGTGGATTTCGGCAAGAATGACAAGCTGTTATTAAGCGATACAGTTGGATTTATTCGTAAACTGCCGGCACATTTAGTTGCATCATTTAAGAGCACACTTAATGAAGTAAAGGATGCCGATATAATACTTCATGTAATAGATCTATCGCATTCATATTTTGAGGATCATATAAAAGTAGTTGAAGCAACGATGAAGGAACTTCAATGCAGTGATAAGCTTCAGCTGATGGTGTTTAATAAAGTGGATGCTGTTGAGAATAAGGACAGGATATCTTATGTAAAAAATAAATACAATGATAGTGTTATAATTTCCGCGGAGAGGGGAATAAATATAATTGCACTGAAGGAGAGAGTTAACAAGATGATACAAAGCTCATTTGTTGAGGAGAAGGTGCATCTTCATATTGCGGATTCTAAGACTGCTGCAAAGATACATTCATTAGCGGAAGTGTTATCGACTAAATATGATCATAATTCGGTGCAAATAACTTATAAAGCTAATAAGGAAAATTCAGCTAAGATAAAGAAGATGGTTACCGGGACATAAGATTTTATAGCTGTATGGATGGGTTGAGAAAGGATTGGAATAATTGGGGATTGAGTGTGAATATGGGGGTAGCACTGAATCTGGTTATGAGGGGAATACATTTTGGGGAAATTTGGTATTACCGGGGATATCAGTGAGGAGAGTTTTTGGGAGGAATACTTTTTGGGGAGGTATTATTGGGTAAATCAATAACGAGACTTTAGGGAGGAATAAATTATGGTGGGAATGATGTATTATTGGGAAAAACAATAAGGAGAGTTTTAGGGAGGGACGTTCAGGTATAGTTTGCATGGAGCTTTGAAGTTTTAATTTATACTGCTAATTTTGTATATATTAATAGGGATAATGAGATGGAAATTATATATGGTGCTGCAGCAGGGATTATACTTGGCGGAATAATTGCATGGCTTATATTAAAGGTTAGGGATGGAGCTGATAAGGGGATAAGTAAAGAGGAAGCTGCTGTTCTTAATGATCAGATTAATAATCTTAAGATAGAGAGGAGCGCTGTACAGGAGAGAATAAATATACTTCAGGAGAATCTTAAAACAGCTACACAAGAACTTACACTGGAAAGGAATAAATTCCTTCAACTTAATTCAACATATTCTTCACTTAAATCAGATTTTACCAACCTTGAAGATAAACTTTCCACACAGAAGGAAGAAGTTGAACAGCTTCAACAGAAGTTTGCCATAGAGTTTAAGAATCTTGCAAATGAAATACTTGAGGATAAGAGCAAGAGATTTACCGAGCAGAATAAAGTAAACATAAATGAATTATTAAATCCGTTGAGTGAGAAGATTAAGAGCTTTGAGAAGAAAGTTGAGGATGTATATCTGAATGATACCAAGGAACGGGCGGGGTTAACTGAGCAGATCAAGATGCTTCATGAACTGAACCAACAGATGAGCAAGGATGCGAATAATCTTACGAAAGCATTGAAGGGAGAGGCTAAGACGCAGGGCAACTGGGGGGAGTTTATTCTTGAGAGAGTATTGGAGAAATCGGGTTTAGTTAAAGGGCAGGAATATGTGGTTCAGGAAAGTGTAACAGATGAAGACGGGAAGAGGCTTCAGCCGGATGTTGTAATATATCTTCCGGAGAGTAAATGCATTATAATTGATTCGAAGGTATCGCTGGTAGGATATGAGAGATATTGCTCTGCAGATGATGAGCTTATTCGCGGGTCGGCATTAAAGGAGCATATTTCTTCAATCAAGAAGCACATAACAAATTTAAGTGCGAAGAATTACCAGAATATGTACGGGGTGAAGAGTCTTGATTTTGTTTTATTATTCATGCCAATTGAGCCGGCATTCAGTCTTGCTGTGCAGAATGATATGGGGTTGTTTAACGATGCGTTTGAGAGGAACATAGTAATTGTGAGTCCTTCCACGTTACTTGCCACCTTGCGAACGATTGCAAGTATATGGAGGCAGGAGAACCAGAACCATAATGCGCTTGAAATAGCCAGGCAGAGCGGAGCGTTATATGATAAATTTCAGAATATGGTGATTGATTTACTGGAGGTGGGAAGGAAACTACATTCTGTACAGGATAATTATGATGAAGTAATGAAGAAGCTGTCCACAGGAAAGGGGAACCTGATTACGAGTGTTGAGAAGATAAAGAAACTGGGGGCGAAGACTACTAAATCACTTCCACAGGGAATGGCTGACAGAGTAGATGAAACAGAGGAAGTGGAAGTTCAGGTTTAGTGAGCGGGTGACAGGATTGAGCACTTTTTAATTAAGAAATATAATTCAAGTCATTTCAAATAGGCACTAAAATGTATAGAACAATGAAATGGTTCCTGTTCCTGTCTAGCATTCTTACCTTTCAAATTTATGCTCAACAGCATGAAGTAAAAAGTGTTTTTGTTTCAGCCAACCTGGGCATATATAATATAGCGGATGATAATTTTTCAAAGGTATATGATTCAAATATGGGATTTGCTCCTGCAATCTCATTGGGTTTGCCACTTTCAACCAGAACATATATATATGCGAAGGCGTCCTATTTTATTAAAAATGGGGTTCCGTATACAAGTACATATTCACTTGTAAATGGTCAATTTGTGTTAACTTCTGAAAAACGTGAGGGGACAGCTACATTCAGGGAACTGATATTAAATACAGGGCTTTTAACTAAAATATTTTTGTCACTGGACTACACTTTAGGTCTTGATGGAGGTCTTACATTTGTAAGCCAAATAGAAAAGAGCAGTAATCCTAGCGGCACTCTTAAAACAACTATTTCTGAAGATGGTCTTATGGGTTTCTTTGTAGGTTGTATGATAGAACGTAATTTCGGATCCAGTCCTTTTTCTTTAACCGGAGATATACAATATAATCTTTCTATCCGAAGTGTGCTTGGATTGCAAAATAACGGAGGGGTAAAGGCAGACATAGGTTTACGGTATTATTTTAAGGAAAGGAGATTGGAATAAATACAGGTA
>JARLHD010000493.1 GCA_031292435.1 Ignavibacteriaceae bacterium | reverse complement strand
TTTCTGCTGCCTTCAGCACCCTCTCGTCGTGCGATTCAGGAAGGACTAAAGTTTTTCTTTTCTTTACAGCGTTCTCTTTAATTTTTTCTAAAAGTTCCATTTCCATTAAAATTCTCCGAATAAATAACAGTGTTTTTGTTTTCTAAACTTACAAAATTTACATGTGAAAATTTCTATACACCTTCCTAATGTTAAATATTGATCTCATTCCACGCCAAAAAATTCCTGCACTTATACTAAATCCAATGTTCATAAAAACTCCTACTGAAAATGTTCATTCCAAAAATAAAGTTTCCCTCTACTATTTATTGTCAGTTTTGCTCTTTTTTGCCAAATCGACTTAAAATATTTCGAAAGTTAAAAATGACAACTTCTGTACTAACACTTTTTTGCCATTATTTCTTGAAATGGCAAATAAAGGTATTTCCGTCAATAAATAGTAGTAGGTGTTCATTCACTTCCAGAACACCCACGGGATGAGCTCAATCCTGATCTCATTTTGATTTTGGAAGATATACGGTTCTTTTTTTTTATTATTATAAAATCTCCTCGTCCCTCCCCACAGCTGGCTATCAACTAAGATATCACTAAGACCTAAGTAAGAGACTAGACATAAACTACCCACAAAGATCCCCTGCAGATACCCCAAAGATACCCCAAAGATCCCTCTCAGATCCAACAAGCATATTCGCACCACAATTAGCAGGCAAATAAATATGATGCAAAGTTTACTAATAAAAGATAAGTCACAAAGAGACAATGCCTGAAAAGCTTAGGAAAAGTTCATAAGAAGCTTATAAAAGAGGGCTAGTAAGCCCCATGCCGGTTTACTGCCGCCATTGTCGTATTTTATTCATCCCATAGCAATTATCAAATGCTCCGGATAAATGTATATATTTATTGCGAATTACTGTCCAAGTTTAATAATACTACCCTCCCCCTCTGAGCCTTCACTTTTTGGCGATTGGGATATATAAGAATTTAAATTGTAAGTAATTCCTACCCATAATATCCGTGTATCAATTTTACTGTAATTGTTCAACCTGAATATGTTATTTTCAGAATTAACCACCCATTTGCGGGTATTAAATATATCTGAAAGGGTTAAACTCAAAACTAATTTATTTTCAAAAAAACTTCTTTTTGCTGATATATCTGCATAATAAATTTCACTTAAATTGAATTGGGGCAGGTTAACAGGTGAATTATAATTAAATAATATCTGTAACTCTGTTTCCTGCTCGGGTCTTATTATAGCCTTTAGATTGCCAGCCCATTCAAGGTTGTTTGTGCTTAAATCAATCTCATTATATGTTCCGCCGGACTTTGTATAAAAAACAGACAGACCAGGGCTCAACAAAAACATTTTGCTGAATTTATAAGTAGCATCAAAGTCACCCCCTGTCTTATTTTGCCTGCCGCCGTTAACATATGTTAAGATCAGTTTATCGGGATTGGACAATAAAGAAACCTGGGTAATAAAATCTTTAATAGTGCTAAAATATATTTTGCTGCCGAACTGAAATTTCTCTTTTGTAAATGAATGATAAAGCTCCACCTTATCAGATATTTCGGGAGTCAGGTATTTGTTACTGGTTTCGTAAGTAATTTGATCAATTACACTAATAAAAGGATTTAATTGAGGATAAGTCGGTCTGGTAATCCTGCGGCTGATGCTTAATCCGATCTCCTGAACTTTGTCCATATTATATTTAATCATCAAATAAGGAAAAGGAAATAAATATTCCCTGTTAAGTTGATAGTTTATCGAATTTTGAATCAACTTTGAAGTGTTGTATTCTAAACGCACACCAGCTTTATAAAAAACCTGCTTAAAAAGACTGTCGGAATACATCAGGTAAGTTGAGTAAATATATTCTTTATGTTCAAGATCATTGCTGTAAATAAGATTTTTTATCCATTGATTTGAAATTGTATCCAGGTCATAAAAATTATAGTTGAAATTATTCCATCTGGAAAATGCTTTTAATCCGAATTCAAATTTTCCGCTTGCTGATATAGACTTAAGATAATCAACCTGCATTGTTATATTAGTTGGGGCACCACCCCCGTCAGACTTTTGCTTTATTTCATTTCCTATGTAATATTCTGCAGGTCTCGATCCCCTGATCCCCGAATAGAAGGCATCAAAAGAAATTTCATTTTTATTCTTTTCAAAGATCTTTTTATAGCTTAATGAGCTTTCAAATATTTTCCTGGAGAAGGTAATCTCATTCCTTCGGTTAAAAATTATTCCCGGCAAATTGTCGTTTACATTATTACCAACAATGCTCTGAGTATTGAATATCTCAGGCGTCATAAATTTTAATCCTAATGAAATTATATTATTACCGGGTTTTGCAGATAGCTGGAAAGCAGCCGAATGTGTTGGAGTAGTTTGTATTGAATTTATTACTTGTTCCGCATAAGCCGGAATAGTAAATAATTGCCTGGTCAGATTGCTTTTAATATCAGCTTTTTCATATTTGCCATTGTAACTAACACTAACGTTCCAAATGTCCTTACTGAAATTCATGCTCAAACCGCCATTCACCCTGTTATAAAATCCATTATTAAGCATAAGAATTCCGGTTATCCCGGAAATATTCTGGCGCCTCATAATAATGTTTATTATTCCGCCGGTGCCCTCAGCATCATATTTTGCATCAGGATTTGTAACAATATCAATACTTTCTACACCTGAGGCGGGAATCGAATTCAATGTTGTAAGGGTTGTGGGTCTCCCGTCAAGCAGAATTAAAATATTACCATTCCCTCTCAGGTAAATTCCATTTTCTGCATCAATACTAATTGATGACTGGCTTTTCAGAACATCAGTTACATTCCCGGTAACTGAAGAAATATTTTTAGAAACATTTATTTTCGTTTTCTCAATATTTGTCTGTTTTTCATTCTGCCGTCCTGTTACCTGAATCGAGTTAAGATAAACCATAGGCTGTTCATCAGGATGGGCTCAGATAGAATTATAGAGGACTTAGTGATTTCAACATTGGTTATCCTGGTATTGTAGCCGATATAAGATGATTTTATAAATAATTTGCCCTGCGGCAGGTTGTTAATTAAGAATTCTCCTTTGACATTGGTAATTGCTCCTGATACCAGTGTTGAATCAATCGATTTATAAACTGCTACTGACGCATACTCAATTGGTAGACTGCTGGTGGAATCAATTAGTTGACCAGAAATTGAGTATATGTTCTTTGTTTGTCCCTCTGCAGTTATTCCAACATTTATCAATACTAATGTTAAAATTAGTACAATCCAATTAAGTTTTATTATCATCTTCCCTTCTTAATTCATGCCTTTTATAAATACAAATCTAATTAAATTTTTCCCCGGGTAATATTATCTCATTTGCAGTTCATATTGCATACAGCTAACTTGATAATTTGCCAAGAAGTGTGCCGGATTCTCTGATTCATAAGTTGAAGATAAATGAAGGTTATTTATTAGTATTCAACCACTTGGTCGAAATTATTCGCCTATTTAATCCTTGATTCCATACCCAAAATATATTCCTCTTTTCGTTGATTTTTGCATCAAAAAAGCTTACTTTCGTTCTCTTAAATTGGAAATGATAACCGATAATATTAAGTCATTACGTGACAAAATTGCAGAAAAATGCATTAAAGTTGGCAGAAACCCGGAGGATATTAAAATCATTGCGGTCTCTAAAAACTTCGGAGTAAAGCAGGTCCTTGAAGCTCTCAAATCTGATATGCATAATTTCGGAGAGAATAAAGCTCAGGAGCTGGATTCTAAATTTGCTCAGTTAGGAAATAAGGTTACCTGGC
>JARLHD010000492.1 GCA_031292435.1 Ignavibacteriaceae bacterium | reverse complement strand
TCAGCAGGTCGTCGGTTCGAGTCCGATCGCCAGCTCCACAAAATGCGAATACTCATCATATTCGCATTTTCCATTAAATAGCCCCTAAAAACTCCCAATTTGATCCCATACCCCCAAAACAGCTTAAATACGCAACCTATCCATTTCCCACAGACGACCCTCAATACCCATAGAATACCCATAGAATACCCATAGAATACCCGTAGAATACTCGCAGATGCGACTCTGATGCATAAAAGCCACTACAAGGCTCCATAAACGCCCCCCAATCTGTAAGCTAGTAATAATTGCTCACAAAATGACCTCATTCATTCCTCCCTTAGCCACAAAATAAATAAATCTGACCACTCCTATCCCATATTGAAACTTCATCATTTAATCATTAACTTTAATTTTAAGCACAAAACATATAATTGATTTCATACTTTCAGAACAATTACATTCGGTACTTGGTTAAGGTTGCATTACTAGAAAATATTGCAGCATAATTTATCGGGATTAGAATAAATTATTAAAGGTGTACAATATGGGCATCTCGTTTATTTATCTATTCATTTCAAGCGGGAAGCCACATGATTATCCTTTCAGATTAAACATTCTCTTACTTTCATTTCTTTTTATATGTTCTCCTAATTCTAATAGTCAATCTTTATCGGCAGAACAGATTTATAAAAAAGTATCTGGTGCTGTAGTGGTAATTTATGCTTATGATGATAATGATAAACTAGCAACACAAGGAAGCGGAGTTGTTCTCAATGATAAAGGTTATGTAGTAACAAATTACCACGTTCTCTCTGGAAATAAAAGAATTGAAATATTGCATGGAAAAAAGATTATCCCATACGTTGATATAATAGGTATTGATGTAGAGAAGGATATACTGATTCTCAAAATTGATGCAAAAAAGTTTTCGGCAGTTAGAATCGGTAATTCAAATTCTCTAAATATTGGGCAAAGGGTTTATGCGATAGGTAGCCCGATGGGTTTAGAGAACTCAATATCAGAAGGAATAATAAGCGGAATAAGAAGCTATGATGAATTGAAGCGAAATTTCATTC